>JAGMDA010000614.1 GCA_023128935.1 Candidatus Eiseniibacteriota bacterium
CTCCGAGAAACCGCGAGCGACCATTACGAAGCAATCCGGGACACCATTCGTATGGTTGCGCCGTTTTTTGACGATTTCGTCCTGCGTCCACTGCCTGGGAACGAGAACAAGATACGCTTGGAATGGCACGAGCGGGGCTCGGATTATCCCTTCCTGGCCCACTATCTGTCGGATGGCACGCTGCGTTTTATGTGTCTGGCTACGCTGCTTTTGCAGCCACAGTTACCCTCTACCGTTTTGATTGACGAGCCAGAACTGGGCTTGCATCCTTACGCGATTACTGTACTGGCGTCCCTGATGCGTAGCGCTGCTACGAGAACCCAGGTCATCGTATCTACACAATCTGTATCTCTGGTCAACCAATTTGAGCCGCAAGATTTACTGATTGTCGAGCGTGAGGATCAGGCAACTGTGATCAAGCGAGTGGATCCAGAACGCTTGTCCGAGTGGCTCGAGGAGTATTCTCTCGGTGATCTTTGGGAGAAAAACGTTCTGGGGGGGAGGCCATCACGATGAGCAACGTTGCCCGCCTCAATATCATCGTTGAGGGCCAAACCGAAGAAACCTTTGTGCGAGATCTGCTCCGAGGACATTTAGCAAACGTTGGGGTG
Organism: Candidatus Eiseniibacteriota bacterium; assembly: GCA_023128935.1. GTDB lineage: Bacteria > Eisenbacteria > RBG-16-71-46 > CAIMUX01 > WJJG01 > DAOVQB01. The sequence goes on from JAGMDA010000614.1 coordinate 612, forward strand.
TATGCCGTGGCTCGTTGTGTTGTGACAGGACGAAAGCATGGTAAAACCTATCGTGGAGGAATGACCACATACGCCAAGGCGAGGAGAGATATTCGTCGCTGGCTGTTGGAGGACCCATCAGCCTACCTCACGACCATGTTTGATTTGTACAAACTTCCTCCTGACTTTCCAAACTTGAACCAGGCCAAAGTACTCCATGACCCATGCGAAAGGGTGAGGCAGATTGAAGCCGCGATGGCGACAGATATCCAGAGCCAACGCTTTATCCCGTATGTGCAACTGTACGAGTTCGAGGGATTGCTTTTCAGCAATGTGCAGATTGTTGACAGAATCCTCAGCATCCATAACAGTTCTCAGTTGGCCGCACTCGAGGAGATACGTACCCAGTTCAGGACACCTGAAGAAATCAACGATGGGGAGACAACAGCTCCATCCAAGCGGCTGAAAAGTCTCTATCCAGGTTACGACAAAGTCACGTATGGCCCGCGCATTGCACAACGCATAGGCCTGGATACTTTGCGACAGGAATGTCCGCATTTCGATGATTGGGTGTCAAAACTCGAGACTCTGGCCGGGCGGGCTAGTTCCTGATGTGCCACGCCAGATCGCGGAGCCGCCTGACGAGAGAGTGTGTGACGTGTTACGATTCCTGACCGCCGGTGAATCCCACGGCCCCTGCCTGACCGCCATCGTGGAGGGTCTACCGGCTGGGCTGGTGGTGGACGTGGAGGTCATCAACCGCGATTTATCCCGCCGCCAGACTGGTTATGGTCGCGGCGGGCGCATGCAGATTGAGCGGGACCGAGTGGAAATCCTGGGCGGCGTCATCGCCGGCCGGACGACGGGCGCCCCGGTCGCGCTGCGCATCGAGAACCGGGATTGGGCCAATTGGCGTGACCGCTGGGCCGTGGGCGATTTGCCCCGGCTGACTGTGCCGCGCCCCGGCCACGCCGACTATGCCGGTATGGTCAAGTATGGCCTGGACGATGCGCGTCCGGTGCTGGAGCGGGCCAGCGCGCGGGAGAC
>JAGMDA010000615.1 GCA_023128935.1 Candidatus Eiseniibacteriota bacterium
CCCCCATGCCGACCTCGATCACGGCAACCTCTACACCACCTTGTGCAAAGGCCTCGAAGGCCAGGGCGGTCGTGGCCTCGAAGAAAGAAAGCTGAGTCTCCTGGATGATTGTCCTGAGATCAGTCGCCAGCTGCGCGATGCAGTCGCGCGAAAGCATCTTCCCGGCTATCCGTATCCGCTCACCATAGGCCATCAGATGCGGCGAGGTCAGCAGCCCGGTTCGGTAGCCCGCCGCCTCCAGGATGGAGGCCAGAAAGGCAGCCGTCGATCCCTTGCCATTGGTCCCGGCAACATGGACGGTAATGTACCGCCGCTCGGGATGTCCGAGGGTATCCACAGCCGTCTGGATCCTCTCCAGGCCCAATTTCACGGAGCCGTGTTCAAGGTTGTACAGGAATTGAATCGCCTGGGGGTAGTTCATCTGCCTTGGATCCCTACTGGCCGTGCATCCGCGGTTCGCGCGGGGGGACACTCTGGGAAACACGGGTACACCGCGCGCTGTCGCTAAAATGCTTGAGCAGGAGCGCTAGAGCCTCCCGTAGCTGATGGCGCGGAACGATCTGGTCGATAAAACCTTTCTCAAGCAGAAACTCCGTACGCTGGAAACCGGAGGGGAGTTCCTGGCCGATGGTCTCCCGGATGACCCTGGGACCAGCAAACCCGATCAAGGCTCCAGGCTCGGCTACTATGACATCGCCCAGCATGGCAAAGCTGGCACTCACGCCTCCCGTGGTGGGATCAGTCAGAACGGAGATGAAGGGCAGGCGTGCCGCCTGAAACCTGGCGAGCTGGGCACAGGTCTTCGCCATCTGCATGAGCGAGTAAATGCCCTCATGCATGCGGGCGCCGCCCGAGCAGGAGATGATAATAAGCGCCATCCGCTCTTGCAGCGCCAGCTGGATCAGCTTGGCGATGCGCTCGCCCACGACTGAACCCATGCTGCCCCCCATGAAGCTGAAGTCCATGACCGCCAGGGCAAGTGGAATCCCTGCGATGCGAGCCCGGCCAGTCATTACACCTTCCCGCTCAGGATCACCCCTCTGGGCCCGCTTGACTTTGTCGCTGTACTTTTCACGGGCATCCCGAAACCGGAGCGGATCGCTGCTGCGGATCCCGCCGAAGAGGGTTGCAAAGGAGCCCTCGTCGCACAGGATCCGGACATACTGCTCAGGCGACAGGCGCAGGTGCTTGCTACACCGGCTACAGACCCAAAGATTGCGCTCCAACTCTTGGCGGAAGAGGATCTCTCCGCAGCGCGGGCATTTCAACCAGACGCCGTCAGGCATCTGCCGGCGCTGCTGGGGGCGGGGAAGCGATATGATTTTCTTGAGCCAGGACACCCTGCCCCTCCAATCAATCTGAAGACCCGCTGAGATCAAAGGTCATGACAAGGGCGTCTTCGCAACCAGGCGTGCCCCGGTAGTATCCCTTGCGCTTTCCGGCGAGACGGAACCCCATCTTGCTGTAGAGGGCCGTGGCCGCCTCATTCGTTGGACGGACCTCCAGATCCATCCCGCGGGCCCCCCGGGTGCGGGCCTCCTCGAGCGCCAGCTCCACCAACTGCCTTCCGAGCCCCAGGTGACGATACATGGGAGACACCGCCAGGTTTGCCAGATGTGCCTTATCCAGGACATACCACGCTATCACGTAGCCCGCCAGGCGCTGGCCCCGCAGGGCCACCATTGACCAATGGACACCCTGGTCTCCACTGCTTTCGATCTCGAAGGACTCCCGCGGCCAGGGATCTGCAAAGCAGCGGCGCTCTAAGACGAGCACCTTGTCCAGATCTGCCGGCATCATCGGCCGGATCTCGAACGACTCCGGACCCAGGGTCATGTTCCTTCCCGTCCGGGAGGTCGTAATTCACTCGATCGGCTCTGGCGGTTCCGGGGCAGACGCGCGTCCGATCCCCTCAGATAGCGCGGCATCAGGTCCAAGAGAGCCGATCCCGTCAAGGTTTCCTCTTCCGCAGCCACCGCGGCCATTAGTGCCACGGCTCCAGGAAGAGCCCCAGGCATGCCTGGCAGGAAGAGCAATTGCCCGGCCTCTGGAACATCCTCACAGAACTGATCCCGGAGCGCCAAGGCCGCATCCCCCGTACAGAGCAGCCGACTGCTTCCCAGCTCCCCGCAAGCCTCCAGGGCCTCCCCCACCCATTGCCGCGCCTCATCCAGAGAACGCGATGCCTCGGGCAGCAGCGTGCGCAGTCCCGCCCCTTCCCAAATCCCGGCCGTCACAAAGACCTTTCCCCGCCGCAGGGAGGATACGGCAAGTACCGGCTTGTTGGGAACTCCCAGGGCGAAGATGCGCGCCTGGAGACTTGAGATGCCCACGAGGGGGATATCCAGTCCCTGACCTAGTCCCTTGGCCGTGGCGAGCCCGACGCGTAGGCCGGTGAAGGAACCCGGTCCGAGCGCGATACCGATGCGCGTCACCGCCTCTTTCTCGAGGCCTTGATCCGCCAGCAGTTGCATGATCTGGGGTAAGATCCGCTCGCTAACTGCCAAGCGCGCGTCGCAGCGGATCTCCCCCACCAGGCGCCCGTCGCGGGCGAGGGCCACGCCCCCCAGAGTCCCCGAGGTGTCAATGCCCAAGACGGTCATGCCTTCCGTACCCCTCGTTGTGGCCCGCCCGTATGTAGAACCCGGCAGGATGCCTCAATGCTCAATGCCGTCATCCTGCCCGTCCCTCTTCCACTGCACCGCTGCCAAGTGGGCCTCGAACTGCTCTCTATGAGGTGGCGCAGGATGAAACTCAAAACGGCGATGGGAACCCCCAACATGCGCAATGTGGATAGAGATTGTCTCGCGCAGAAACTTACCCTCCAGACGGTCAGCCCATTCGATCATGCTGATGCCATCGCCTTCCATAAGCTCTTCCCACCCTCCCAGATCCTCTTCCCCGCCAGCGGGGTCCCAGCGGTACAGGTCAAAGTGGTAGATTGGGCAGTGTCCCTTGTAGATATTGAGCAGCGTATAACTGGGCGAACGAACGCGACCGGCATAACCGAGCCTGCGGCAGGCACCCTCTATGAAACGCGTTTTGCCCGTTCCAAGCTCCCCGATCAAAGCCAGGATGTCGCCTGGTTCGAGCAAGGCCGCCACGCGGGCGCCCAACCGGCGCGTCTCGCCCTCGCTGCGGGTTATTACCGTCAGAGCACTGCTCATCATCCGAGGATCCCAAGATAGGATGAGCGACCTGGCCCGCGCATCTCACCAGCCATCTGCCGCGACCTAGCCCGGTGAGAGGGTGACCAGGGGCACAATCATCTCCTCCATGGAGATGCCCCCATGCTGAAAGCTGCCACGCAGGATGCGCTCGTGCTCGTGGCGATGCGACCTATAGATGAAGAAATAATCCTCCTTTGCGAAGATGTAATTCTTGATCAGTCCTTCCTCCGGCAACCCGAAGTTTCCCGGATCCCGCACGTGCAGCGCTTCAGCTTCGTTGCAGCGCAAGGCCTTGCCGAACTTGAACCGCACACCACTCGATGTTCCCCGATCGGCACGTACCAGCGCCGGGCGACGCACCTGCACGGCACCATGATCGGTCGTGATCACCGTGACCCGCTTCTGCCGGGCCATCTCACGTATCGCCTCGAGCATCACCGACCGCTCAAACCACGTGCGTAGATGCGCCCGGAGACCGGTCACATCCTGGGTGAGTTCAGCAATGGTCGTATCCCGGCTGTGACCATGGGCGAACGTGTCGAAGAAGGTAAAGACGAGAGCCACGAGATCGAGGCCGGCATAGCTCCCCATCTGGCGCCTGAGGTCGTCGGCATCCTTCTGGCCGAGGATCTTGCGGTATAGGATCTGCCCACTCTGGACCCCCTCGCGTGCGAGCATCATCTGCAGGAACTCGCGCTCAAAGCGGTTCTTGCCGACATCGCTGTGTAGGGCCTCATCCCAGAACTCGGGGTGGTTGCGCGCAATCTCCCGGGGATACAGACCGCTGAAGATGGCATTGCGGGCATAGGCCGTGGCAGTCGGCAGCACGGAACAGAAGAGCTGTCGGTCGATCTGGAGCTCTGGCGGCAACAGCGGTTCCATCGCCAGCCACTGGTCAAGCCTCAGGCAATCGATAACAATCAACGCAACCTTGCGGCCCTCCTTCAGGTGGGGCACTACGGCGTGGGGAACCAGATCCGGGGAAAGCAGCGGCCGGTTCCCGGGCGTCCGATCCACCCATCCGCGATAGTTGCTCTCGATGAAACGGCCGAACTGGCGATTGAGATCATCCATCTGTTCGCGGTGCGCTTGCCTGAGACCTTCCTCCTCGATCTCATCGAGTTCAAGATGCCAGCGGGCACTGCGCTGATACCGTTGCGCCCAGCCCTCCCAGGTCTGTACCTCCACCGCACTCTCCAGATCGCGGCCCAATTCCCGCACATAGTCTCGCACAGTGGTCCCGCGCTCCAGCTCCCGAGCTTCGAAGATCTTCTTGCACGCCAGCAGGATCTGGCTGGGGTTGACCGGCTTGATCAAGTAGTCGCTGATCTTGTGCCCCAGGGCCTCATTCATCAGGTTCTCTTCTTCGCTCTTTGTAATCATGATCACCGGCAGGCCCGCGCGGCGGGCCTTGATCCCTTCCAGAACCTCCAGCCCCCCCATGCCCGGCATCATCTCGTCGAGCAGCACGAGGTCAAAGCGCTCTTTCTCCACGAGGTCCAACGCATCGATGCCGTTCGAGATGGGGGTTACCCGGTAGCCCTTGCTCTCTAAGTAAAGGATGTGGGATTTGAGAAGATCGATTTCATCATCGACCCAGAGGATGGTTTGACGCACGGACGACATTGATTCACTTACCAGGCCTTCGCCAGCTCTGCATTCCTCAAAACCCCGACAGCACCAACCCGGGCTTCTCGGCAGCGTCCCGCTCGCCCTTGGTGCACCAGCGTCTTTGGCAAGGCCCGGCACTCCCCCCTTGACTTACAGGCTCCGTGGCGAGCCCGCTCGCCCTTGACTCACAGGGGCGCCGTGGCGAGGCCTGCACCCGCCCTGGGCCGACGTCGCCCCGTTGGCTCTATACGGGGAATGAGACGACAAACGTGGTCCCCTTGCCGGGGTCTGATCGTTCGACCCAAATGGAGCCGCCGTGGTAGTCCTCGACAATCCGCTTGGCCAAGGTCAGGCCCAGTCCCCACCCGCGGCTCTTGGTCGTGTAGCCGGGAGAGAAAACCTGCTTGGCTTCGGCCGCCGTCATGCCCCGGCCCCTGTCGATGATCCGAACCTCGACGCACTCGGTTTCGTGCCGGTGGACGACCTCGATCCTAATGACACCACGCGATCCGGTGGCGTCAATCGCATTCTTGAGGATATTCTCCACCACCCATTCGATCAGCTCCTCGTTGACGTTGGCGGGCGGAGCCATCTCATACATCTCCTGGATCTCAACCTCTTTCTTGAGATGCGGAAGCCGCCTTTGGAAATAGCGCACGGCTGAACTGACAATGGGCACGACATCCACGGTGTGCAAACGCGGGATTGAGCCGATCTGCCCAAAGCGTTTCGCGATCTTGCTGAGCCGCTCGGCATCATCCTCCATCACATTGAGCGCCTCAGTCATGAAAGCGGTCGAGAGCTCGCTGCGCCCCAGCGCCTCCCCATTGGTCTCCGACGCTCCGGCAGACGCTTCCAGGGGTCCTTCACCCTCGGTTACGCTGGCATCGGATGGTCCGGCCGCAGCGTCCTCCTGGGTTTGGCTGAGTTTCTCGCGCAGGAGTTCAACCCACCCGAGCAAGGATGAGATCGGTGAGCCGAGCTGGTGGGCGGTCTCCTTGACGAGTCCGATCCAGATAGCTTGCTGTTCGCCTGTCTTGATCGATCGGTACCCAAGATAGCCCAGTGCGACAAAGACGGCGATCACGCCAAGCTGGAGCAGCGGGATATAGCGCAGCTCCCTGGCCAGTCCGCGCTCTCCGTAGTGCACATACCCAAAGGGACGCACATGGTCCTGCGGGAAGATCGCAATCGGGTCGTGCAGCTTATCGAACTCCCTCACCTTCTCCAACACGCGGCGCAAGACCGGCGGCGGTTCATCCGCCTGAGGATCCCACCTGGAGATCTCCTCAATACTGATTGCGCTGCGGTCAATGCCGATGTTTGTCCAGACGAATGGCCGCCCAACACGATCGGTTAGGATCAACGGCAGGTCGCTCGGTTTGATTACCTCGCTGAAAATCTCTTTCAGTTCCTGGTTCTCTGTGGCCACGAGTGCGCTGGATGCCACGAAGCGGGCAAGCAGTTGCGAGACCGCCTGAGATTCTTGGTTGACCTTCCGGACCCAGCTGTAGGAATAGACGAAGGCGGCGGCCACGAGCAAAAAGCTCCCCAGGAAAAGGTAGGCCCGCAGAAGCGTGGGCATCCTGGACTGTGAAACCGACACTTCAAGCTCCCCCCGGCTTCCTTTGGCAAGCCCTTCACGACTTCCTTTGGCAAGCCTTTCACGACTTCCCTGAACATTACCTAGGGCGCGACCAATTCCTCCACGCCGCCCATGTAG
>JAGMDA010000616.1 GCA_023128935.1 Candidatus Eiseniibacteriota bacterium
CAACGCCATCGCATTGACATGTAGGAATTGCTGTTCTCTCTGGACATCAGACCGCAGCGGGTTTGCGCAGCTCGAATTCGGTTTCCTCCCGGGCGGGGGCGACACCGCTTCCTATCTCCCGTTCTGGCGCATCGAGGCCGACGTGGATGGAATCCCGCTCGCATCCTATGCGGATCTGGTTAGAGCTGCCAACTTGCCCAAGATTCCCCGGGAGGAGTGGGAACATCAGCGCATTCACTTCTGGAGCCCGGCCTTCAAGATCCAGCCGCACAAGTTCCTGCGTCTCGCACGAGCTCTCACGCTGGCCCAACCTGACGATCCGATAACTCCCCAGATTCCCAAGGAACCCAGGCAGCCGATCACGTTGCCTGCATCGGAAGCCATTGAAGCAGTGCCAAGCATCCTCGCCACCTTCCTGAATCCGCCACAGGTCTTCTATCCCAAGTTGAATGAGACTACAATCCGCCCCAATAGTATGCTGCTCGTTTATATACCCTTCCGCCAGCAGGGTAACGAGCTGCTCCATGACGCCTATAAGCTCACGGTGAACAGGAACGCGCTGCGCTTCGGCACCGACCTCTGACCCGCGGGCCCTTAGCGCCTGGAAATGGGGAAGATCTGGGCGGCATCGCACGCGGCCAGCAGGGGCGGCATCAGTTTGCGGTCGGCCAAAGAACACGCGAAACGGCAGGCAACATCCTCCTGCTGGCAAATGGGCGCAAGGGACTATCGGAATGGACCTGCTTGAGATTCTGCTGATTGCGATTGCCTTGGCGATGGATGCCTTTGTCGTGTCTCTCGCAGCAGGGACTAGCCGGCAGGCGCAGGGGCGCCGGTCGGCGTTCCGGCTCTCCTTTCACTTTGGTCTCTTCCACTTCATTATGCCCGTGATCGGCTGGGTCCTGGGCACTCGTATCGCAGCGCTCATTGCATGGCTCGATCACTGGATGGCCCTTGGCCTGCTTGTATTCGTAGGCATTCGGATGATCCGGTCCGGGATGGATCCAGCCGCGGAGAGCCGTGGGGATCCCTTGCGTGGCAGCAGCCTGATCGCCCTGTCTTTGGCGGTCAGTATCGATGCCCTGGCGGTCGGCTTTAGCCTGGCCATGCTGCAGGTTAGCATCTGGCTTCCCGCCGCGGTCATCGCAGCCGTAACGGCTGTGTTCACCCTCCTTGCCTTCTGGCTCGGTAATCGGCTGAGTACTGCCATCGGTCGGCGGATGGAAGCCGCCGGAGGTGTGATCCTCATTCTGATCGGCCTGCGGATCCTGCTGGTTCACATGCTTGGTTAGGGCTCGCGGGTCATCACCGCAGAACCTGCATGGTTCGCGCCCGAGATCGTTCTGCACCGGCCAGGCGATAGAGATAGACGCCCGACGGAACCGGTACCCCAAACTTGTCCTGGCCATCCCATGCAACCCGGCTGGATCCCCCTTGCTGATCCACAACAGGGATCGTCCGCAGGCACCGACCCTGCGGATCCAGGATCTCGATCCAGAACGATCCGCGGCTGGTCCCACAAGACGACTGGCGGCCCAAGCGGAATGGAATCCATGTGGATGAACCGGAACGCAGTGGATTGGGCACGTTCTGGAGAAGGATCGTAAAGCCGCCCTCTTCGAACGCAGGGGGTACCCAGGTTCCGCTGCCGGCATACATGAAGCTACTGTTGCAGGCATCCAGCTTCATGCTGGGCCAGTATGCGAGGGATAGATCAACCGGATCGTTCAGGTCAACGAAGTCGACATGATCGAAGCAGGAGCAGAAGAGGAGCTCCAGGTCCCCATCCTCGTCAACATCAGCCATGGCCGGCGTCGGCGAATGCGTGCCGCTGTGCGACTCGTCGCTCTGCTCATAGGGAAACCCGGCAACCAGCGACCCATCGGAGTGATACGCGTAGATGTGATTGCTGACCTTGACCACAATCTCCAGCAGCGTGGGATCTCCATCTAGGTCACCTACGATGGGACCCGAGTTGATCTGGGAGCCGTGCGGGATCTCGATCGGAAAGCCAGTTACAGCCTCTCCCGAGGGTTCGAAGGCAAACAACACGCTACGATAGGGAGTATTCACCCGCCCACCCCCAATCAGGATCTCGAGCTGGCCGTCGCCATCGATGTCCGCTAGCGCTGGATGGGAAAGTCGGCAACGGCCCGCGCGTTGGGGCCATCCAGGTTCCGGGTTGCCGAAGGCATCCCAGACGTACAAATAATCGTTGTTTGACTCGTCGTAGGCGGGAATCACGATCTCATAGACTCCATCCCCGTCGATGTCACCCACAGCCGGCGCGCCCTTGCACACCCCTGAAGTGGACTTGGGGAACCCCGGCTTCACTGATCCGTCCAACTCCCACACGTACACCTC
>JAGMDA010000617.1 GCA_023128935.1 Candidatus Eiseniibacteriota bacterium
AACCGGATTTTGCGCTAATAGGGATTTCTCAGGGCTGAAAGGAGGTCAGGGCATCAACTTCACTGCGCGGTTTCTTGAATGGCTCAGAGCTAATGACCTTCCGCTTTTGATTCGAGGAAGCGGGCGAGTCTGTGAAAGTCGGATCCGGGTCGGATGTATCGCACCTCGGTCTTGAGCGTTTTCGGGTTTACTAAGTCTCGGAATGGGACATAGCGCAGGTCGAGCTGGCCTGAGACGCTCACCATGTGGCCATCCAGGTTTTCCTCCACAAGTGCGCGATAGCCGCCGATGCCCAACTGGCTGCCCAGCATGACATCAAATGCGTGCGGCGGCGCGCAGCGCGCTTCGTAACCGATCTGAAGACCGGTGACCTTGCGCCTACGGCCGGTCCGGCGCCCGTATTCCTTCTCGACCATCTGTGCCAGGATGTAGCCCAGATCAATTTTGCCGATTGAGATATGCCCATGCTCGTCCTTGTCGATATTGCTGATCAATTTCTCCGGCAGCAGCTCGGCCAGTCCCTCGGCGAGGACGATGGTGCCGAACGTCTTGCCCTCCTTCTCCTCACGCCAGATCATGAGGTCTACGATCTTGTTGACAATGCCCTCAATGCGCAGGCGCTTCTCCATGTGTCGTTTGCCATTGCCGTCCAAGACAATTTCATCGAAGAGCAAGTCTTCCTCGATGTCCTCTACGCTGAAGATCATGTTCGCCTCGCCGGCGATTCCCACGCCATAGGAGAGCCAGCCGGCCTTGCGACCCATGGCCTGGGCGATAAAGTAACGGTTACAGGCTTCTGCGTCCGCGCGGAGGTTCTTGATCTCCTTGGCGAGGAAATCGACTGCGGTGAAATAGCCAAAGGTAAAATCGATACCTTTGTAGTCGTTGTCGATGGTCTTGGGAAGATGCACGACCTGGATATGTTTGGCGTCCTTGGGAAGGTGCTTCTGGTACGCGTGAAGGAAGTTGGCTGTCTTGAGCGTGTCGTCGCCGCCGATTGAGATCAGAGCATCGATGCCCAGATCGACCAGCGCTGCATAGACATTGCGCAGCTTCTCGGTCCGCACGGGATCGTCCAGGTCGGCAGCGCTGCGGATTGCGGCGCCGGGGTTAGCGCGCGAGGTGCCGATCAGGATGCCCTGGCTATTCCGGACCCCTGTGACTTCGTTGATCGCGAAGATGCGGTAGTGCTCACCAAGCTGAAGCCTATGGGTGACGGGATGGTAGTGCTCCAGGTACCGGTAGCCATCCTGGAAGCCAATCACTTCACGCCCCGTGTCCAGGAACGAGATCGCCGCCGCACTGATGACCGCATTTGCGCCTGGTGCCGGGCCCCCGGCGAAGATGATGCCCACGCGGCGAATGTGATCTCCCTTGATCTCATGACGCCGAACGGCGCCGTGCGGGAACACGCCGGGCGGCAGATCCACTCGTTCGGACTTCTTCCTGGTGGTTTTCCTCGCAAGACTTTTCCCAGCGGCCTTTGCAGGCCTCTTCCCGATGGCTTTTCTGCCAACTGCCTGTGGGGTGGCGGTCTGTTTGGCAACAGGTTGCCTGGCGGCAGCCTTTCCTGCCCGCGATTTCTGTGAGCGGACGGCAGTCCGTTGCGAGACCGCTCTCCCAGTCGGCTTCTTGACGGGGATTCCTTGTCCAGCCATTGGCAGGGGTTCCTTCGTGGGTGTCGATCGCCTTGTATCCGCCGGAGCGTCGGGCGTCCAGGAACGATCAGTTTCTCTTTTGATATCGGCTTGTAGCGGCGTGATCAGCAGTCGAGAAGATTGGCTGCGGCAGCCACGAGAGAGGCGCTACCACCGCCAGAGCAGGCCGCCCCAGGTCAGTCCAGCGCCGAAGGCAACCTGGAGAACCAGAGAACCCCGCTGGATCTTGCCCTCCTGGACGGCTTCGTGGACGGCCATCATCGTTGTCGCGGTCGAGGTGTTGCCGTACTTGTGGATGTTGACGAAGACCCGGTCGGGCGAAACACGCAGGCGCTTGCCAACGGCCTCGAGGATCCGTAGATTCGCCTGGTGGAAGACGAAGAGATCGACGTCCTGGGGTGTCAACCCCTCCTGCTTGAGCAGAATGTGGCACGATTCAGACATCGTGCTGATCGCGGTCTTGTAGATTTCGTTGCCCTTCATGAACAGGACGTGGAGGTTCTTATCCACGGTTTCCCGGCTGGCCGGCATTCTGGATCCCCCCGCCGGGATATAGAGCATCGACGCGCCTTTGCCGTCGGAGGCGATGTGGTGGCCGAGCAGTCCACTTGAGCCATTCTCGCTGGGGCCCACTACCGACGCCCCGGCGCCATCACCGAAAAGCACGCAGGTGGAGCGGTCGGACCAGTTTGTGATCTTTGTAAGGAGTTCGACGCCGATGATCAGGATGTATTTGGAGTGCCCCGTGCGGATCAACTGGTCCGCCAGCGTATGAGCATAGATCGCACCTGTGCACCCGGCGGAGATGTCGAAGGCGGGGATTTGCCTCGCTCCGATCTTGTCCTGAATGATGCAGGCCGTCGACGGGAAGAGCGTGTCGGGAGATATGGTGGCCACGATGATCATATCCAAGTCCTGGGGCGAGAGTCCGGCTTCCTCCAAAGCCTGTTGGGATGCTGGAATCGCCAAGTCGGAGGCGGCCTGGTCGGGGCGCACTTGCCGGCGCTCCTTCATGCCCGTCCGAGTGCGGATCCACTCGTCGCTTGTGTCCACAATCGTGGAAAGATACTCATTCGTTATGATGTGGTCGGGAACAGCCATCCCGGTACCGAAGACTCTGGAGCGCGTGATCATGAATTCCAACCTCACTGGGCCTTGCCACCCCATCCTATGCTGGGCGGCCACCAAACCCCAACCATACAACTGGTTTCATCGTGAGGGAAGGACTGACTATCCTCTCAATTGATGGGTCCAGGGGGCCAAGAGGCGACGTGGATGAGGCCCTTTTGCGTGCCAATCTCATTCTTTCTCTACGCCTGCCACATGTTAGTCTCAGCAGATGCGCAATCTGGTCTCTTCAATCATAGAGGGCGCCAACCACGGTCTGGGTACGGGGTCTCTCTTGGGGCTGCTGCATGTCGCAATTCTCGCAACTAGCGGTCTCTATGCCACTGCTGCGCCTTCCGAAGTACTCGTTTCGCTCGCCTGCTATGCGGGGCTCCTCGGGCTCGCGGGGGGGCTACTGGGTCTCCTGGTGGGCGCCATCTCGGCCCCGTTTCGAGGACGCCTTTTACCATCTCGTCCATCAGCATCCGGTTTTGCCCTGGTGGGATTGTATATCCTAGGTTGGGTTGGGTTTTTCAGTGCGGAGGCTTTGGGGCGCCGGACGGCAGTATTGATTGCGGTCCTGGTTGCCCTCCTCTTCTTGGGTCTTTTCATCGGTCTCATGCGGGCGTTGGCGAAACGTGAAGCCCCTCGAGCTTCCCGAGACACGGGACGCATGCCCATAGGGGGCGTGACGATCCTCCTCATGGTAGATCTTGTTCTCTTCTTGGGCCCGGCGCTCATCGAACACAGGCAGATCCCGAGCATGGACACCGCAGTGCTCGAAGGGCACCGGCTTGATCCGCTGCGTGAGCGGGCCGCAGCGCGCTTCTCCGGGAAGCGCTGGAATCTGTTGCTCCTGACGGTCGATACCCTGCGGGCCGATCACCTCGGTTGCTATGGCTATCCGCGCGAGACATCGCCTGCGATCGATGCCCTTGCACAAACCGGTGTCCGGTTCGATCACGCCCTGTGCCAGCGCCCGAAGACGAGCCCCAGTTTTGCTACGATCCTGACCGGAACCTATCCGGCCCGCCATGGAATCCACAGGTGCATGCAACTCCTGAAGGGTTCTAACCTGACGCTGGCTGAGATCCTGGCCAACGCCGGCTGGCGCACCGCAGCAGTAGTTACCAACGGAAACCTTTACCCCGAGTTCGGATTCGATCAAGGCTTCGAAACCTATACTTACGGCCACAAGGGGGCTGGAGAGGGCACGGACCTGGCATTGGCTTGGCTTAAAGAGCACGGGTCATCAAAGCAGCCGTGGTTCCTGTGGATTCACCATACTGATCCGCACACGCCGTATAATCCTCCGCACCCATATGACAGTTTCTTCAAACATGGCGAACATCCGCAGAGCAGACATGAGCGCGCGATCGACCTATATGACGGGGAGATCCGCTACACCGACGATCAGCTCCGGCGCGTCCTCGAGTGGCTCGAAATCGAGGGTCCGCTAGAGCGAACGCTAGTTATTTTCACTGCGGACCACGGAGAGAGCCTTGGTGAACACGGCTACTTCTATGAACATGGGCTTCATCCTTACGAGCCCTCGGGCCGGGTGCCCCTCATTTTTTGGGCGTTCGGCGTCATCCCCGCCGGAGAGGTTTCCCCGGCGGTGGTTGGGTTGGTGGATCTTGTACCCACTGTCTTGGATGCGTTGGGGGTGGCCGCTCCCACCGCACTGCAGGGGCGCAGCATCTTGCCGGTAGTGGTCGACCAGGTTGAAATCGGTCCGCGTGACTTCGTGTTTCTTGAAGCAGGCTATGGACCACATGTCGGTCCTGGTCGGACGCGGGCCCTGCGGCGAACCGACACGAAATATGTCCAGCGCCTTACCGGATGGGCTCGTCGCCCGAAAAACCTCGCCGCATTCGTCTGGTCAATGAACGCATGGCTCGAGGGTGGCCTGGCCCCTGACGAACTCTACGATCTCAGCCCCACCGGTCCCGGGGAAACCGTAAACCTGCTCAAGCAGCAACCCGATCTCGCCAAGTGCGAACTCCGGACGATCGAGGCGTTCGTGGCGCAACTTGGCGGAGAACGACTGGAAGGCACGACTCCGGATTCGATAGACTTCAGCCCTGAGACCCTGGAATCGCTGAAGGCCCTGGGGTACATCAACTGAGCCCGACGGGCCCTTAGTCCTTCGAGCGCTTGAGGCCGTCAGCCAGAAGCCAGCCTGCAATGGCCGCCAGGAGCAGAACTCCCGGCAGCGCTCCGATCGGCTCATCGACGATGGCCAGTACACCAGGATTACCGGTGATCACAATCGGTATGGCCATCAGAATCCCCACCAACGCCTCACCTGTAATGAGTCCGGATGCCAGCAGCAGCCCGCGATTAGACACGACCTCAATCATCCTCTGCGTGGCACCTCGTGAGCGGAGCGCTTTGTGGACGGTGAGCTTGATCAGTCCCCCGGCGAAGATCGGCACCGAGAGTTCGAAGGGCAAGTAGATGCCCACGGCCACTGCCAGTACCGGGAACCGGAAGGATGCGCCGCGTGACTTCTGCAGCTCGTCGAGCAGGATGACAGCCACTCCGATCAGTGCACCGATGGCCACCATGGTCCATGGCAGATCACCCCGGAAGACGCCTCGGGCAACCGAGGCCATCAGTGTCGCTTGTGGAGCGGTCAATGCGTTCGGGTGGGCCGCGGTCGGCTCGCCGAATCCGTAAGCCTTTAGCAGCAGCATCAGGATCGGTGCCATGACCAGGGCCGCGCTCACCGTTCCGATCCCCTGCATGATCTGCTGCTTCCAGGGCGTAGCGCCCACCAGGTAGCCAGTCTTGAGATCCTGCATGTTGTCACCGGCAATGGCCGCAGCACAACAGACCACTGCACCAACGAAGATCGCAGCTTGGGGCCCGCCGGTGGACTCCGGTCCCATCAATAGCAAGAGCAGCAAACTGGCGAAGAGAATCGTCGCAATTGTGACTCCCGAGATCGGGTTGTTTGAAGATCCCACCAGTCCGGCCATGTAGGCGGCCACGGCTGAGAAGAGAAAGCCCGCAATTAGCATGATCACGGCCATCAGCAGTGAGATTGCCACACCATGGACGACAGAGAGGTAGATCATGAAGATGGGCACAATGGAAAGCCCCAGAGCCCAGAGCACCCATTTCATCGGTGTATCGCGTTCAGTGCGGGGGGGGATGTATGCGCCCGGGGTCTTGCTTAGATCACCGGAGTGAGAAACCCCGCCCGCGTTCTCTCCGCGGGCGGCTTGAAGGCCGGAGCGGATGCCTTCGGTGATCGAGCCACGCAGGCTGATCAGGGCCCAGAGACCGCCTACAACCATAGCTCCCACGCCGAGGTAGCGCGTCTGAGTGGACCAGATATCACCGGCCCACTCGGCTGCCGGCAGCAAGGTGCCGCCCTCGGCAGGCCACGCGTGCGTGGCGGCGTAGATCGGGATGGCAATCAGCCAGTTGAGCGCTCCCCCCAATGTGATCAGGGTGGCGATATTGATGCCCACGATGTATCCCACCGACATGAGAGCGGGCGAGAGATTGGTGCCGAAATAGGCGATCGTCGCCTTGCTGGACGCGGCGCTGCCCAGCACGTGCGAGGTTTCCGTTGCACTCCTGCCGAGCACAATGCGTCCCGCGGTCTCAAAGGTGTCGGGCAAGATGCGGAGTCCTGTCTGTGAGAACTTATAGAGAGCACCGGCGATGCCAGAGAGCAGAATCATCACGGCGCCTTTGCCGCCCCGTTCGCCTGTCTCTAACACCTCTGCCGTGGCGATCCCCTCTGGGAACTGCAGCCCGCGTTTCCCCGGAATGAGAGCGCGTCGCAAAGGGATTGTGAAGAGCACACCGATTACACCACCCAAGCCGGCGATCAGAGTGACCTTGAGGAAATCGAAGTCAGTCCAGACACCCATGATCACGAGGGCGGGGATTGTGAAGATGACCCCCGCCGCCAGCGATTCACCAGCCGAGGCTGCGGTCTGCACGATGTTGTTCTCGAGGATATTGACCTGCTTGGCAAGCCTGGCCTTCTGGAGCGCCCTAAGGATGCCCATCGAGATAACGGCTGCGGGGATGCTGGCCGAGACGGTCATGCCGGCGAAGAGCCCCAGGTAGGCATTGGCTCCTGCCAGAATGACCGAGAGGATCACGCCCAACAGGACAGCCTTCACAGTGATTTCCGGAAGGCTGACATTGGCGGGGATGAAGGGTCCGGACCGGCCTGGCTGGTCGGATCCGCGCGCGGCATCCTCGGGTTTCATGGGCGTGGCCTCCCTGCTGATTAGACGCAGAACGCTGCGGCTACGCGGCAGCGTTTCGGGCGATGGTAGGGAGTTGGGGTGGTAGGCGCAAGCATTTGCGGATCGGTGCTTGCGGCTTGGTGATGATCGATATCACTTTCAGCACGCGCTGCGTGCCACTG
>JAGMDA010000618.1 GCA_023128935.1 Candidatus Eiseniibacteriota bacterium
CCCCCAGCCACGGCCCGATGTACGATGGGCCCGAATTCATCCTGGAGGCGTACCGCAGTTGGGTTTTTGACGAGCCAAAGAACATCGTCGTGTTGCCCTACATCTCGATGCACGGCAGCACGCGCGAGATGGTTCGCTACCTGCTGGATGCCCTGGTCGATAAAGGGGTGACGGTGAAACTGTTCAACCTGGCCGTCACCGACATTGGTGAATTGGCCATGGCGCTGGTGGACTGTGCCACCATCGTGATTGGATCGCCCACCGTCCTGACCGGCGCGCATCCGGCCGTCGTCCACGCGACCTACCTGGCGAACGCCCTGCGGCCCAAGGTGAAATTCGTATCGATCATCGGGTCCTACGGCTGGGGTGGCAAGATGGTTCAGCAACTCGCGGGCATGATCCCCAACCTGAAGGCGGAGGTGTTGGACCCGGTTGTGATTCAGGGGTACCCCAAAGACCAAGATCTCGGGGCGCTGGACAAGTTGGCGACCGCCATCGCACAGAAACACAACACCCTGGACTTGCACCCATGAGCAGACACATCATTATAGGCAACGGCGTCGCGGGCGTAACGGCGGCGCAAAGCATCGTGCGTGCCGACCCGGCAGCCGAGGTGCTCATCTTTGGTGCAGAGCCTCAGCCATATTATCAGCGCCCCCGCTTGTGGGAATTCATCGCCGGTCAGATCGAGACGGGCGCGCTCTACTTTCGGCCGCCGGAGTGGTACGCAGCCAGAGGCATCCAGGTTCACTTGGGCGCGCAAGTGGCCGCGTTGGATACAGCCGAACACAGCTTGATGTTGGCCGACGGAAACAGCGCCAGTTACGATCGGTTGCTGCTCGCGACCGGCGCCCGGCCCTTTGTGCCGCCCTTCGCGGGGGCCGACAAAGCTGGTGTTTTTGTACTGCGCACGCTGGACGATGCTCAGGCCATTAGAAAGCGCGCACAAGACTCTTCCACCGCGGCGGTCATCGGCGGGGGGCTGCTGGGGCTGGAGACGGCACGGGCGCTGCGCACCGCCGGCCTGGAGGTGACGGTGATCGAGTTCGCCCCTCATCTACTACCGCGCCAATTGGACGCAGAGGGAGCGCAGGTTCTACAATCGCTCTTGCAAGCGCAAGGGATGCGCATCCTGACCGGCGCTGTAATCGAAGCCATTCTAGGCGATGAGCGTGCGACGGGGGTGCGGCTCAGGGACGGGGCCTTGGTGGATGGCGAACTGGTGCTGATCTCCGCCGGCATCCGCTCGCGCCTTGAGTTGGCGCGGGAAGCCGGGTTGGAAGTTAATCGCGGCGTAGTGGTGGATGAACATCTGCGCACCGGCGCCACCGACATCTACGCAGCCGGCGATGCGACTGAGTTCGAGGGGGTCATCTACGGCATCATCCCCGCTGCCATCCAACAAGCCCAGGTCGCCGCAGCAAACATGGTCACTGACGGCAGTGCCACCTACAACGGCACCGTACCCGCTACCACCCTCAAGATCGCCGGCATTGACCTCACCTCCCTGGGAGAGGCGACGGCCACGGCTGATGAATTCGTCGTTCTGCGAGATGCGGACCCCGCAAGCGGTCTCTACCGGCGGTTGACACTGCGCGACGGCAAGATCATCGGCGCTATCCTACTGGGCGACAGGCGCAACGTTCAGTCATTGAAGCAGCTGATCTCCGCGGGCCGCGACGTCTCAGCCCACAGCGATCGTCTGCTGGACCAGAGTTTTGATCTCAGGGCCTTGGCGCAGGACCTATCCTGAGCCCTGCGCTGAGCGCAGTCGAAGGAACAACTCCCTGCATCTCGCAGTCCTGATGGAAAACCCAAGCCAGATGGGGGAAAACGGCCATGACGCAGCGCTTACGGCGGCCCGTCAGTTCCTATTCGAGCCAGCGCAGTGTCAAGGCCATCCAGTGCGTTGCGCTATCGTCGTTCCGTTCGCATTCTCCCTGAAGCATACACCTGTGTATCCGTAAAACCAGTCTAGTCCGCATTTCTCACCAGCCATCTGCTTCCGGCCGGATCATGATTCCGCCAATCGGCGGGGACTGAAGATCCAAAGGCTCAGTGCCCGCCTCTCATCATGCCGTAGACTTCCTCCATGGTCAGTTCCTTGTAGCCTTCCGGCGGCTTGAGCTCAGAGGCCGGGATCTTCTTTTTTTCAATCCGGACGGCTTCCTCGACCTGGGATTGTTCACCCTCTTCATAATGCACCGTCTTGATCGGAAAACCCTGGCGCATAAGCTCCAGGCACTCCTGGGTGGACGAAAAAGACACATGCTCTCCTGAATCCGACATGCCCTTCATCATGTTTATCATCTTGCCCATATCCAACTCGTCTACAGCTTTCACCTTGGAGGCGAGCCATAGCTCTTGGTCCAGTTCCCCGTTCATAAACACCTGGTGCTTTACCGTCGAGAAGCCGGCTATGGAGGCTTTCTCCAAGGTTTTCTTTACCTTATAAGTAGCCTTTTTCTCAGGCGCGGCTTCTTTTTCCCCGGCTTCCATTTCCATCATCTTTTTGTAGGCCTCCCGTTGCTCGGGAGGCATTTTGGCCATCATGGCCTCTTTCATTTTATTGGCCATCTCTTCTGAGCTCTTCTTGAGCTCATCTGGCGTGCTACAGAAGTAGACCTTTCGCTCAGGCATGCATACGCACATAGTTCCCTTCTCAATATCGAAAATCATGATTTGCCCGATGCTTTGCCCTTCCCATGAGACTACCTTCATCTTGTTGTCCTGGATGTAGACAACCTCCTTGCTCTTCTCTCCATCCTGCATTGTAGTATTAGATTCAATTATCCAACCTGCATAAGCGTTTGAGGCCAACAGCAACGAGAAGGCCATAGCCAAAAGGATGCTTGTTTTCATACCCTTACTCCTTTCCCACTGATTATACGATCAGTCCTCTCGCGCAAAGGTCGACTGAGTGCCAGCCATGATGCGGTTATAATCCTCGGCGCAAACGTCATTGCTCGCGCGATCGATCTGGTGCTGCCAGCTCGCGATGCAAAAGCGCGATGCAAAAGCGCGGTGCAAAAGCACGGTGCAAAAGCACGGTGCAAAAGATTGTACATTACCGGATGGAAGTCAAGCAGGGAGTGGACCCCGGGTAGCCCAGACTTCCCAATCAGTTCCCTGCCACAGCCCTGCCTCTATGTCTCCCCATAACCTCGCCCGTCGCTGCATATCCAGTAAAATCACGGCAGACGAGGTTTCGGCAATGCACACTGCCCTAACGGGTCAGAATGACCCGTCGCGACGAAGAGCGCCCATTGGCATCCATCCGGATGAAGTAGACGCCACTGACAGCCAGCGCCCCTCGATCATCGCAGCCGTCCCAGATCAACTCCGAGCGGCCCGCAGGTAGAGACCCATCGTAGAGTGTACGAATCAGCCGTCCCGGTGCATCAAAGACCGCCACGCTCACTTCGCCTGAACTGGGCAGGGCCAGCGTAATGCGGGTGGTGCAATGCAGCGGGTTTGGGGCGTGGCCCATGATTCCGAAACCGACCTCAAGTACCGTCTCAGGCACTCCAGAAAAGACATCACCTGTGTCGAAAGCAATATCATCCACCCAGAAGCCCAGGTCATTGAGGCCGCCGTCAGAGCCGAACTGAACGCGGAAGGTCACCTCCTCGGAGATGTAGTCGGTCAAGTCAAAGACCGTCCCGATCCAACCGCCGGTCGATCCGGACCATCCACTCTCATAGCCTACCCCGCTCATGGTTATCGTCGGATAGCCCATCAGGGGTATCAGTGTCACCCAGTCGGATGTGCCAGCATCCCAGATCTGCAGATTCGCGCCATCAAAACCCGATTCGGTTTCACACCAGTAGTGGAAGCTGAGCAGCAGTTCTTCCTCTCCGGAGAAATCAAAAGCCGGACTGATCAGGCATCCGTATACATTGTCACCGTAGTTGTCGTCCATTCCAACGCCCCAGCACTTCTCGCCGCTGAAGCCGGACGCAGGCCCGCCCGCTGTCGGCGTACCATGGGCCCATATCGGATCGCCGGTGACTGTAAAGCCACCGTCATCCAGCTCGAAATCCTCCGCAACATGCGCAAGCTGTACGTTGAAGTCGACGATGGCAGTATCGCCCTCCTCCACGTGCAGCTCCCTGAAATCCGCGCCGTAGAGGGGCAGCCCGTCGAACAGGAAGCCATAGGTTCGATCCACCGGGACACCCTCCAGCAACCAGTAGCCACCGGGGCCCGTGACAGTGCCCGGCAGGGGTACATCCAGTGGAGTCACGCGCACATCGGCAAGCGGCGTGTGGGCATCATCCTCTAGGACTCTCCCTGTGATCTCGGCAGTGGCTCTGCGTACCAGAGCCACATTCACCTCAGTGCTATCCCCGGAGGTCACTGACACGAGTTCATTAGTCGGCTCGTAGAAGAAGGAATCATAGTCAAGCGCATAGGTACCGACCAGGAACGGCAGGCAGTAGCTGCCGTCAGCGGCCGATTGTGTAAACGCCCCTGTCTCCTGCGCAACCACCGAAACGTCCTGGACTGGGAGACCCGTGCTCAGGTCGGTAATCACACCATAGACCGCCCCAACGCCGTTCTGAGCCAAGGACCACGCTGCCGTCAGGTTCGGTCGCGGGCCGATATGCTGGCTGCCGGTCTGCGGCGTGCCGGTATCTACCAGGATATCGCGCGCGAGTTTGGCTTCCAGACAGATCCCAAAGGCATCCTTAACCAATCCCTGAATGCAAGCCACTGATCCGGTGACGATCGGCGTGGCACTCGAGGTGCCCGCAAACGATTCGGTATACCACTCCTCCTCATCCCCACCTTGCAGATCTCCGTAGCCGCAGGTGACCACGCTGTAGCCCCAGCCATGAAGATCCACGCGCGATCCGTAGTTCGTATACCAGGCGGGATCGAGACTACTTCCGTTTGAGGCGCCGCAGATGATCGCGCCTGAGTCGCGCACGTTGCGGTCAAACAGGCCCTGATAGACCGGGGCATCCAGGTCCTGTTCCCCATTGCCGGCCGCTTCGCAGCAGATGCGCCCGCAGGCCGTGGCGATCTGGATGGCATCGAAGTTGTCTTGCCAGTATTCCATGCATACGTAGCCAAACTGACCTGAGCCAGTGGCGTTGGGTCCAGGAGCGTGAAGCTCTATTAGGTAGATGCCGCCCAACTCCAGATTGGCGGCAGCCGTGTTGATCGCATCGGCGACCCACAGCTCCGCGATGGAGACACCGCCAATCTGCACCTCATGGCTGATTCCGCTCACGCCATAGCCGTTGGCGGTGCCCCGGATCTCGCCAGCAACGGCTGTGCCATGGTTGCGCCAGCCCAGATCCCCGACTACGCCGCCGGCCGTGAAGAAAGGATCCGGCAGATCCTCATGTTCCCAGAGCCAAGCGCCTTCGATATCGAGCACCTGGACGGTCTGGCCGCGACCGCCTGGAATACCCCAGACCCCTTCGGCATCCACGCCATCGGGTGCCGGGCCGAGGTAGCCTTGGAGAGCGGTGAAGTCGGGGGTCCGGC
>JAGMDA010000619.1 GCA_023128935.1 Candidatus Eiseniibacteriota bacterium
ACCGGAGCCACCACTACCAACTCACCCCGCCGCGCTTTCTGGAGGCGTGCTTCCCACGATCGCTGGCGGAGCAAGTCGAGTTCGTATTCGTTCAGACTCCCCTTCAGACCCAGCAGTAAGCGGTCGTTGCTTTGCCGCGGGCTATACACCGTATCCAGGTCGATCAGCAAGGTGTCAACCACGCGACATACCTCGACCAATTGCTGCCACTCACGGTTGTTGCGCACGAAGCGGGAGACTTCCCTCGCAGCCACCACGCCAACTTTTGCCAGGCACACGTCAGCCACCATGCGTTCGAAACCCGATCGCTTCACCGCGCCGGCTGCAGACCGGCCGAGGTCTTCGTCTATGATCTCGATCTCGTGGAACCCAAGCTGCTCTAACCGCTTCTTCATGGCGTACTGCAGCTTGCGGCTCTCCTGATTGTGCGCGACCTGGTGGGCTGAAGACTGGCGAACATAAAGCACCGCCTTGCGCCCGAGATGATGCGCCTTGATCTTCTCACTCACCGGGCGCCTCCTTTCCCTTTGATGCCAGGCGCTCGGCACGATGCTCCCGCAGCATTTGCGCCAGGAGCGTCGTTGTTCTCTGCTTGATCTCTCGGGGTAGGGTCCGCCAGGCCGGCGTTCTTGGGGGCGGGCGGAACAATCCCAGTTGGTCTGTGCGACGGCAGCTCAGGTGCCTTTTCATCAGCATCTCCTTTCCCAATCAAGGACCGATGCTGATTCTCTATCACAACGCCGTCACCTTCTCCCGCAACCCTGCGCAGCAGTTCCTTCAGACGTAGCAAGTCACCGCAAGCAACCCGAGGTTCTTCAACCAGGCACATCCTGCAGCAAGTGGCTCGGTCTAGCATCCATTGCGGCACTTCCAGGGGCTTGGCACGGTGATCCCCTTCAAGCCTGCAGCGGCAGAGAGCCTGGACTTTCTTCACGAGTGATTCACGGATAGAAACGGACCGGCCATACCAGGGATGCCATGGATAGCAAACCTCTGCAGAGTCGGTAATATGGGTGTTGGGTTGTCGAGTTCTATCACAAGTGGCGCGTTCATCCCGGACATGTACCACAAGTACGAGATGCGGGGCTTTATGACCCCGTCGGGAAAGGTCGAGATCTACTCTCAGCGGCTTGCAGAGTCTGGCCACGATCCCCTGCCGGTCTATCGAGAGCCTGCTGAGAGCCCTGTGTCGCGGCCCGAACTGGCCAGGGAATACCCGCTCGTCCTCATTGCCGGCACCAAGCTGGAAGCATATACGCATTCCATGATGCGCAACATCCCCGGACTCCGTGAGCACACCCCGGAGAACCTAGTGGAGATCCACCCTGATACGGCGTCAGAACTCGCCATTGGCAATGGGGAGATGGTCGAAGTGTCCTCACCGAGGGGTAGCATTCGCTGCAGGGCACACGTCACGGACAGCATCGATCCGCGCGTCGCGCATGCGTACCACGGATTCAGGGAGAGCAACTGCAATGTCTTGACCGATCACAAGGCGTTCGATCCTATCACTGGCTCTGTCGGTATGAAGTCACTGCTGTGCAGGGTGGCGAAGATCTAGATAGCTTCTCATGATCCCTCCGCATTCGCTGAAAGATCCTTGTCAGTTTCTCGGTCGGAGGATTATGGAATTGTCACGAAAGTACCAAACGCGCATTTTGTCCGGGAATACGAGAGTCCGCAGCCCGGCAGATTCGCTGTGAGCCCGAGAGAGTGGTGATCGGATGAAATACACGCCGCTGGCAGGATTCGTTCTGCTGTAAGGGCAAATATGCCGTTCTCAGGGCTAGAATCAAGGGATAGAAATTCACAGACCGAAAGGGCATCAATACTGCGCTTTCGGATCGTAGTCCATCGACGTCTCGGTTTCCATCTCCAGTGAACGTCCCGTTGGTCAGTTCAATGATGTCTCCGTCCAGAACAGACTCGATCGCTGCCTGGATGGTGGGGAAATCGCCGGTGCCTTCAGGGTTGACTCTGACACGGGCCACATCTGTAACCCATGATCGCGCAAGCAGTTATGCGTTTGCCCCGGGGCAAACGCGGAAGTAGCTGCAGAACAAGCAGTTACCGGATTGGCCCGTGACAACGGGCAACTGGCCGGGCCCAGGGGGGCCACCAGGTCCGTGCGGCTGTGCCACCACCCCCATACAGCCGGGCCGCGATCCCGCTGGCGAGCACCGGGCCGTGCTGTCTTCTGGTTACGTTCCACAGCCTCTTGACTCCCGACCCTCAAGCGCCGACCATTATCCTTCCTGTATGTTCCGTTTGCGCAGACCGTGCACGCAGCCAGGTCTGATGCATCAGCAATGAGGTGTCCATGTCCGAATCGGAAGTCCGCGTGCGTGTCGCGCCATCACCCACGGGCGATCCCCACGTGGGTACCGCCTACCAGGCGTTATTCAACTACGCGTTCGCCAAGAGAGGCGGTGGGAAGTTCATCCTGCGCATCGAGGATACAGACCGCGTGCGCTCGACCAAGACCTCCGAAGAGGCCATCCTGGAGTCACTCCGCTGGCTCGGGCTCCACTGGGATGAGGGCCCCGACATAGGTGGCCCCCACGGCCCCTACCGTCAAAGCGAACGCACGGAGATCTACCGCGAGCACACCGAGCAGCTGCTGAAGGCAGGAGACGCCTACCGCTGTTTTTGCACCAAGGAACGGCTCGATGAGATGCGTGTTCGCCAGGGCCCGAACGCGGGCTACGACCGCCGCTGCAGGAGCATGGCACTCAGCGAGTCCCAACGGCGCGCAGATGCCGGTGAGCCGTTCGTCGTGCGCATGAAGGTTCCCCTCGAGGGGGTCTGCCTGATGCGGGATCTGCTGCGTGGCGAGATCCAGAAAGATTGGGCCTCCGTCGACGATCAGATCATCCTCAAGTCCGACGGCTATCCCACCTATCACCTGGCAAATGTGGTCGACGACCATCTGATGGGAATCAACCACGTGATCCGCGGCGAAGAGTGGATCAACTCGGTTCCGAAGCACTTGAAGCTCTATGAGGATTTCGGATGGCAGCCCCCTGTTTTCTGCCACTTGCCCCTCCTGCGCAACAACGACAAGACCAAGTCCAAGCTGTCCAAGCGCAAGAACCCGACGTCTATCAACTACTACCGCCGGGCGGGCTTCCTACCCGAAGCGCTCCTCAATTTCCTTGGGATGATGGGCTGGCTGATGCCCAACGGTGAGGAGAAGTTCACCCTTGAGGAGATGTGCGCTAATCTGGAACTTGAGAAGATCTCCCTCGGTGGTCCCGTCTTCGATGTTGCCAAGCTGCGCTGGCTCAACGGCCGCTATATCCGCGAGGACTACACGCCCGACACGCTATGCGATCAGCTCGAGGCCTGGGCCCTCAACCGCGAGAAAATGCGCCAGATCATCCCCTTGGTGCAGCCGCGCCTGCAGACGCTCACGGACTGGAGCTATCTAACAGCCGCCTTCTTTGCCGACGAGGTCCCCTTCGAGCCCCAAGACCTAGTAATGAAGGGCCAGACACCAGAGCAGCTGCTCGGCATCCTCCAGATGACGATCTGGAAACTAGAACAGTTGCGCGATTTCTCCGCCAGTGCCCTGGATGCCCTCTTCCGTAGCCTTGCTGAGGCATTCGATCTCAAGCTGCGGGAGTTCACCGCGCCTTTCTTCGTAGCACTGAGCGGCAGACGCGCATGGACACCGCTCTTTGACTCTATGGAGATCCTCGGTTCCGATATCGTTCGCATGCGCCTCAAGCTGGCCATCGACGCACTCGGGGGGATCTCAGGCAAGCAGCGCAAGAATTTGGAGAAGCAGTATGTCGCGCTCTTCGGGCGGCGCCCTTGAAGCTCCGGGCTGGGTCTTCCCCATCCTCCCGCTTCCTTGAGTGCTGAAATCCCCGGACGTTGAAATCGGCGCGTCTCCCGGCGCCACAACCGATTTGAGGTGTACAAGCCATGTCGACATCAGACCCCAAACGAAACGACCCTCAGGAGACAGCCGGCAAGGAAGGCGTGGCAGGCAACCATACTGATGCTGATCGCCCGCACGATTTCATCCGCTCCATCGTCGCCCAGGATCTGCGGACCAACAAGCATGGCGGACGCGTCCAGACGCGCTTCCCGCCTGAACCAAACGGCTACCTGCACATTGGCCACGCCAAGGCCTTCTGCCTTAACTTCGGCATCGCCGCCGAGAATGAGGGCGGACTCTGCAATCTGCGGTTCGACGACACAAATCCGAGCAAGGAGGACGTCGAATTCTCAGATGCGATCCAGTCCGACATCCACTGGCTCGGCTTCAGCTGGGGCCACCGGCTCTATCACGCATCTGACTATTTCGAGCAGCTCTACGACTACGCCGAGCAGCTCATCAAGAAAGGCAAGGCCTATGTCTGCGACCTGAGCGCCGAGGAGATCCGAGAGCACCGCGGCACTCTGACCACACCCGGCAGGAACAGCCCGTATCGCCAGCGCTCGATCGAAGAGAACCTCGATCTTTTCCGCCGCATGCGTGCCGGCGAGTTTGCCGATGGCTCGCGCGTGCTGCGCGCCAAGATCGATATGGCCTCCCCGAACCTGAACATGCGCGATCCGGTC
>JAGMDA010000062.1 GCA_023128935.1 Candidatus Eiseniibacteriota bacterium
TGAATGCCAGAGAGGGGTGATTAGCGCCAGATCAAGGGGTTCCGTGATAAGCGGGATGTGGCTTGCTTTCTGGACGTACGCATAGGTGTCCGTACGGGTCACAATATGGGCTTCTGGGGGATGAAGGTGGCAGGTGGCGTGGGCTACGGCCTCTTTGCGCCCGTCCCTGCCATGGCTCATGCGGACCACCGAGTGGTGCTTCTCGGCCATGAATAGGGTAGGGTTTTTAGCACCTCAGCCATTGCCGACGTGTGGAGATGCGCAGTGGCCGTCGATTGTGCTATAGTGTATAGTGTTCGTGAAATATGTCGGTAGACGGCCAGGAGAGGCCGACCCGGGCTTGCGGGAAGGCAGCCACTTCAAAGGGAGAGCACCATGAGCGGGAGACCCTTCGGTTTCATAGCTGTTCTCGGACTGTTGTTTCTGGGAACGACTGCATGGGCAGGGACCTTC
This sequence comes from Candidatus Eiseniibacteriota bacterium, assembly GCA_023128935.1. Lineage (GTDB taxonomy): Bacteria > Eisenbacteria > RBG-16-71-46 > CAIMUX01 > WJJG01 > DAOVQB01. The sequence goes on from JAGMDA010000062.1 coordinate 454, forward strand.
ATCCATCTAGGGGCGTCACAGGGGATGGATGCGGATGTTACTGTTGAAGTCCTGTCGGATGCCCCGGATGGGATTGTAGTTGAGTACAACTTGGATGGCTTCGAACTCACGCCGATGACCATCAATGGAGGGGACTACTATTCCGTAACGCTAGGGAAAGAAAGCCGCACTATGGAGGCTGGCGCTCCTGAGCTGCCCAATGTCATTCGCAGCGTGATCATCCCGGACAACGCCCAGATGGAAGTGCGCGTTGTCTCCGCCACGTACCAGGAGTTCAGTGCGATCGACGTAATTCCCTCGAAGGGCAACCTTCCCCGAACGATCGATCCCAATAGCGTTCCCTATGAGTTCGGACCGGTCTATTCAGCGGATGAGTGGTATCCCGAGCTGGTTGCCACCCATCGCGATCCCTATATCCTGCGCGATGTGCGAGGGATGGTCGTGGTGATCAATGCGTTTCAGTACCATCCCGGCCAGCACATGCTGCGCGTCTATGACCACATTGTAGTCGAGGTAGTTCCGGTCGGTCTCGGGCAGATGAATGTGATCGATCGAGCTACTCGGCCTGAGAGAGTCAACCCCGAGTTCGCCAAGCTCTATGATGATCACTTCATCAACATGGGATCCCTGCGCTACGCGCCGATCTCGGAGATCGGGGAGATGCTGGTGATCGCCTACGACGGCTTCGTGGCCGGCATGCAGCCCCTTGTTGACTGGAAGAACCAAATGGGACTCAAGACAACCTTGGTGGCCAAATCCGAGGTGGGTACAACTGCCGGGGAATTCCAGATCTACATCCAGGATCTCTATGACACAACCGACCTGGCCTTCGTGCTGCTAGTCGGAGACCACGCTCAGATTCCTTCCCTCTACAATGATGGAGCGCCCGCCGATCCGATGTACGCTCTTGTTGATGGAACAGATAGCTATCCCGACATCTTCATCGGCCGGCTTTCGGCTGAGACCCCGGAGCAGGTTGATCTCCAGGTCCAGAAGTTTGTCGAGTACGAGAAGCTGCCCCAGGAGGGCGCCGCTTGGTACCACAAGGGAGTTGGCATCGGTTCCGGCGAAGGCGCTGGGATTGGAGATGACGGCGAGGCGGACTGGGAGCATATCGAAAACATCAGGACCGATTTGCTGAACTTCACCTACACACAGGTCGACTCGATCTACGCCCATTGGCCCTGGCAGGCGACGTCGGCCATGGTCACCAGTGCGCT
>JAGMDA010000620.1 GCA_023128935.1 Candidatus Eiseniibacteriota bacterium
AAACTGATGCGGCAATCAGAATCGTCAAGATCGAGAAGCTCCTGGGTGCTGCCGTCCAGGTTGTCTTGTACCGAAGAGCTTGTGGATGTGACGTAGCCATGGTCGTGGGCCCACTGGACGGCGTCCAAGTACTCCTGATTGGTTACCTCCGTCTCTGACAACGAGAAGGCCTGCGTGAGATCCACCCAGTGCTGTGTCTCATCGATGCCACGATCATATTCGTACGTCGGACTCCCCATTTCATATGTGCCCGAGCTGAGGAGGACCATTTCGCCACAATGTGATCCCGAAACGGTCATCGTGACACTGACATCCTGCGGCGCCCCCTCATTGGGGGTAACGATCACAGTCCCCGAGTAGCCCCCAGAAACCAAGCCAGTCCGACTCACCGTTACGGTAATCTGGTCATCTTCCGTGGTTGTGCTTCCGCTTGTCGGACTGATACTCAGCCACGTTGCATTGTCCGTGATCGTCCAGGTCAGCGTTCCCGTCCCTCCGTTCGTGATCGTGAACGTCTGCTCCGTGTATGCCGAACCAAACTCCAGGCTCTCAGGGGTCACCACCAGCACAGGCTCTTCAGCCACTTCCGTCGTGTCCCAGGCTACATTCGACAACCCCGACCAGTTCGGCACCTCATCAGCAGTCTTCAGCGCGAAGTAGTACATCGTCCCAGATCCCAACCCCCCGGCGGTGAACACCTCTCCGGTACCGGCGATCCGCGGACTCGGCACACCGGATACCGGGAGCCCACTACCCCAGCTACCTTCCGTCAATGGCGAGGTCGAGTAGCGTAGGTCGTATTGCGTGGCCGTCCCTTTGTTCTCGTCGTCGCCGGGAGCTGCCCACACCAGGGTTACCGAGGAGTCGGTGACCGCGGTGATCGAGAGGTCCGATACCGTCGCTGGAGGTGTCGTGTCAGGAGCCATTCCTCCATCGTCATCTCCACCACAGCCGGAGGCGAGGAACATGGCCATTGCTAGGACGACTCCCATTACCCCCTGGGTCCCCCACCCTGGTCGGAACAAGGTGCCTGGTATCACGCGACATTCCTGCGAACCTGAGACAGTCCATTACGTGCCTCTTCTGTAAGCCCTGGGAACAGAAAGCTGTGCGTTTCGCCTTAAGACAGAAAACTGCAAGCTAATGTATCTTCGGTGCATGCTCAAGGGCCGGGTTTCCGGGAGCGCATATGCGCAAGAGCTGAGAACCGCGGCACCTTTACCAGCAAATTGGCAGCAAGGCGTTGCACCTCAATCATTTAAACCTCAGCACCTCACAACTCGCCAAGCACTTGGTCGTGACAGACAAGACGGTGGCCAAAGCCATCCGACGGATCACAGACAGGAGCAGAGAATAGGATCACCTCACTGAATCCTGCTCCCTCCAGTCTCATTCGTTCCAGCTCTCCCGCAGGATTGCCACGAGATCGACAAAGCTGGCTCCCTCTAGCCCGCGATACCGCTCGGGATGACAAGTCATGATGAGAACTTGCAGGTGCTGAGCGGCTTCTTCCAGAACAGTCATGATCCTGGCCAGGCGACCAGGATCCGTGGCCAGCAGCACGTCATCAAGCACAACGAGCTGGCGTTCTTCCCCTGCCAAGACCTCGGCCAACGCCAAACGAACGGCCAGATAGATCTGCTCCTTCTCCCCGCCCGATAGGTTCTCGATCGAGACGGATGTCTCTGTAACATCAGGGAGTATCTGGACCGGCTCAAACGACTCACCGAGCTGGAGCCGGCCGAGACGTCCCCCCGCAATGCGTTGCAGCGTTCGCGTGGCGGTCGCCTCCACAGGTCCCGCAACCGCAGTCAGAGCCTCTGCCCTGCACTGATCCACCACGTTGCGGAGCAGACGGACAGCAGCCGTGCGCAATTCTTCGCGGGCCAGCTCTTGCTCCAGCCGGACCACCTCCTCCTCGGCCCGGGCCAGCGCCGAATAGGGTCCTTCGGCCGAGAGGCGTCCTAGCTGTCCTTCCTCCGTCTTCTCATCTTCCAGTGCCTTCGTGGCCGCCTCATCCGCTGCCAGGATCTGCTTCTCCAGCTGGGCGACCGTCTCGGTGGGATCATCCTCGAACTCGACCAGCTTACGTTCGATTTCCTCCAGACCGGTCTTGGCGGCATCCCACGCCATGATGACCTTCTTCAGCGTGGTCTGGCGTTCTTCGTCCGCCTTCCCGTCGCTGGTGAGCTCGGACAGTCGCAGCTTGGCGGTTTCCCTTCGATTCTTGGCTCCGTCCAGCCGTTCACCAAGACCTGCTCTCTGGTCCTTGGCAGCGGAGAACGCACTTTGAGTGGTCTCCCACATAGCTTCGGCCTTCTCGACTTCGGCAATGAAAGAGCGCTTGATCTTGCCGGCTGCTACTGCCAGGGCCTCAGCGTCCGGAGTCGTCTCGTCCCACTTCGGCCGGCCTCTTATGATCTCGGCCGCGATCGCTGCGGATTTCGCCAGACCCTGTTCGATCTCTTCGATCGATATCCCCAAGGCCTGTGCGTATTCCACGCTCGCAATGTGCCACACAGCATGTACGAATGTGCACGCTGTCCGCACGCGGAATGGTCTCCAGCGAATCCTGTCGCCGGCAATATTATCAGACTACTTGAGCACCGTTCCTGGTGGGACCATGGGTTGACACATAGTATTTTCCAATAGAGAAATGAGCCTGAACTGGTTCCGTGCTCCTGGGTTGAAAGAACCTCTTACGCCACCCTGTTACCCTGTTCAAAAATGACCTGGAAGAACCTATTCCTGGCCAGATTGAGTTTCTTTGCGGCTTCATTGTCGCTTATCAATTTAGCCAAGTTGTCCAATTCTTTGAATGTCATTCCTTCCTTGAGATAAGATTCCGCAGCCGACAGTAACTTCAATTTATCATATGGCGTCATCATTTTGTCATAGGGATACCGTTTCCTTTCTTTGCCTTTCTTGTCCGTGAAATTCTCCGAGAAGAAACACGGCCGGTGGAAATTTATATAAGGATTGAGATATTTCAGGCAGAAGTGATTGATCTGGGGCGCGTACTTCTGTTGGATATGTGTATAACCAAATTGTTTCCGGACGATGGCTCCGTTCTTGGACTCGACCAGGGCATTGTCATTGCAGTGACGCGAACGTGATTTGGTAAACTCGATGAGCAGTTTATTCAGGAGCCTTGCGACGCGATGGTTGATGTATTCGGGACCGTTGTCCGAGTGAAAACCGAGGAGGAGGAATGGAAACTGCTCCAGAAGCTGCTGTAGCAAGGGAATCAGGAACCGTTCACTGATCCCCTCAATCTGAGACTCGTTCATGATGATTTCCATCCCTCCATCATGAACGGGATCAAGGATTCTTTCAGGCTCATTTCATGTTAGAAACACGCCCCCCTGTTCAGGCTCATTTCATATTGGAAGAGGCTGGCTTACGCCACAAGTCGATAGTCGTGTTGAATCCCACCGAGGACGGGGAGAGCCACCAGCTTTCCGGCGGTGGCCGGCTTCGTTACAACTTGACTATTCTGTCCACGCGCGACCGGGAAGCGGCCACGGCAAAAGCGTCGAAGTACGCTTGCAGCGATTCACCGGTGGATTGGTACTCATTCGAGCCGGTCAGGAAGTCAACGAGGACTTCTCGCGCTCGGGCAATCTCGCGTAGGCGCGCCTTCGAGCGCCGGTGGCGAGGGTCGGCCAGCGTGAGATCCATCAGTTCCAGCGCCCGCTCTGTGGCCCCGCGAGCAATCTGGGATTTGCGAGTCTGCCAGCGCAAGGCTCGGCTGACCTCGCTGCCCACATTGCCCAGCTGTTCGCATAGCGACAGCTTCCACCAGCGGCCCGCTGCGGATTCCCGATGCATCGGCGAGTTCATCGGCTCACCAGTCGATCCACCACGGCGCGAATCAGATCGCGCACGGAGTTGTCGTCCACCCCCCGGGATCGATTCCCGAACGATGGACGCAGGTTTATCATTGAATCGTATTCCAACCAATCCTGTAGAGGCAAATCTGGATACAGATTGATGCCCCATAAATCCTTCTGCCGCGAACCACTGGCCAGCAGCTCAGCCTCCTCATCGGAGTGCAATTCCGCGTCGATGACCATGATTCCGCGGGCCACATCCACCACGGCTTTGACCATGTCACCGAATCGAGCCGCTGCCAATTCGTGCAGCAGTTCCATAGAAACCGGTTCTTGCTCGGTTACCGTCTTCATGATGCGCCCATCTGCAGATACTTCAACATACGGCGAGTGTTGAGGATACTCGCAATGCACCATCTCACGCTGCCGGCCATCGGGCTCGCTGCAGCCCCCGTGGCACAGATCATCGTGCCGGATAACGGCCAGGTGCGTCAAGTCTGGTGCGCCTCATAGCGGAGCACGGGCACATGAACCTGAGCCCGGCAACGATCGAAGCGGGGATTCGACTACTCGAACAGCCTGCGCCCGCCCCCAGTTTTGGAGACATGTTGGAGACGGGCGGTAGGCCGGTTCCTAAGACTAGGAAGCACAACTAGTTAGACTGTGGAGGCGGCGGGAATCGAACCCGCGCAAGGAACAAACCCTAACCCGGTGTTGGCGCACGTCTTACGCCGTAGTGGGTTGCCAATAA
>JAGMDA010000621.1 GCA_023128935.1 Candidatus Eiseniibacteriota bacterium
CCTGTTGGATTGCCGGGGCACAAGACAGCCCGATTCTGCAGGCCGTCGTGCGAGAGGGGATGGCCACGGCCGATGGCCTTCACCTGACCCAGCTGAGGCCATGGAACTGGGTTCAGACCATTGCGCGCATGCGCGCATTCCTGGTTGCCCGGGGAGTGGACGTGGTTTTCGTGCACACCGGCTCAGGTCACCTGGAGATGCATCTGGCCCGGCGCGGGTTGCCCACGGGGTTGGTGCGGGTGCGCGCCGATGCGCGCCACCCCAGGGCTGATCCTGGCCATCGCTGGCTCTACCGGAATGGGGCCGATCGTATTGTCGCCAGCGGGGCATATATGCTGAGCCAGCACCTTAAGGGGTGGGACCTTGCGCCGGAGCGGCTGCTGCACCTGCCGCCAGGTATCGACCTGCATGCGATTGAAGAGGAGCCGGCGCTGAAGCCCTCACGCGCCCGCAGTGCCATCCGCAAGCGTTACGGATTGCCCCCCGACACCCCGTTGATCGGCATCATAGGGCGTCTGTCTCCGGTCAAGGGTCATGAGATCCTGATCCGCGCCTGCCGGATTCTTGTGCAACAGGGGTATGATTTCAGACTCCTTGTCGTGGGGGCCCAGAAGGAGATCCCTGCCAAGACCTTGCGGCACTTGGCGGGGTCGTTGGGGATGGAAGATCATCTGGTGCTGACCGGATTCGTGGAGGATCCTCTGGTGCATGCGGCCGCCCTGGACATAGGGGTCATCCCGAGCTTGGGATCGGAGGCGGTGTCGCGCAGCGCCCTGGAATATATGGCAGTGGGCGTGCCTGTGGTGGCGAGTCGCGTGGGTGTCCTGCCCGAACTCATCGACCAGGAGGAGTGCTTGGTGCCACAGGGTGAGCCGGAATCGCTGGCGGCTGCTCTGAGTTTGCTCCTCCATGATCCTGAGACGGCGCGGGAGTGGGGGTGGATGGGCCGCGAGCGGGTTCGTTCAAACTACTCAATGGGGCTCTTTGGTGAGCGGGCCGAGCGTGTGGCCGTTGAAGCCCGGGCTCGGCGGCGGTTCTGATGCCAACTCCATAAGGGTGGCACGATGAAGAACGGGTATCCAATCTCGGCAATTATCATAGCATTGAATGAAGCCGACCGGATTCCCCGCGCCCTGGCGAGTCTCTCTTGGGTGGATCAGGTTGTGGTGGTCGATGCAGGTAGTAGGGATGGCACTCCAGAACTGGCGGCCCAGGCCGGCGCTGAAGTCGTCCACCATGATTGGGAAGGCTACAGCAAACAGAAGGCCTTTGCAGTTGGTCTGACGCGGCACCAGTGGGTCCTATGGGTGGATGCGGACGAGGAGGTTTCCCCGGAGCTGCGCCGCTCGATCGAAGAGACGCTGATGCGTCCGGCGCTGGGGGAGAGGCCGAGTGCCTATGCCATGAACCGGCGTACCTGGTACCTGGGCCGGTTCCTGCGGTTTGGGGGCTGGTATCCCGATCGAAAGGTGCGTCTCTTCAACAAAGCGCGCGCCGCCTTCGACGGGAGCCTGATCCATGAAGGGCTTCACGTTGACGGGCCGGTGGGGTTCCTGCGAGGGGATCTGCTGCATTACTCTTACCGGAATCTGGATCACCACATCCGCAAGACCCACGAGATGGCCAGCCTCTGGGCCGAGCAGGAAAAAGACCGGCGGCGTGTTGCCATGTTGGAGATGGCCATTCATCCTGCCGCGAAGGCCATAAAGAGTTACGTGCTGCGGGTCGGTTTCCTAGAGGGATGGCGCGGCCTGGTGGTGGCAGGCATGGCCAGTTATGCGGTCTGGTTGAAGTATGCGCTTCTGCGTGAGGCGCAGTTGAGGAAATCACCCAAGGAAAGGCGAAATGATGCCGGATGAGGAAAACCCCAAGGCCAGGTCTGGAGCGGGAGCTGAAGCTGAAGCTGAAGCCCAGGCCAGCTCGGTGTCCGGGACGCAGCCGGGAGCCAACGCTAGTAGGAAGCCCCAAGAGACATCCGGAAAGCCGGAGGTCTCCTTCGATGTTTTCACCGCATTGGATATACGCACCGCGAAGGTCCTTTCTGCGGAGAAGCATCCCAATGCAGACAAACTGCTTGTCCTGAGGATCGATGTTGGCGAGCTGGGTCAGCGGCAGATCGTGGCCGGCATCGCTCCCCACTACGATCCCGGGGAGCTGGTTGGCAAGACCATCGCCATTGTGGCCAACCTGAAGCCGGTGCGCTTACGCGGAGTCGAGTCGCAGGGGATGTTGATGGCTGCATCGGGCGAGGATCGCGTCGTGCTCCTCACGATGATGACTGAAGTTCCCCCGGGTTGGCCAGTCGGCTAGACAGAGCGGGCCGCGCTGCTCTATGTAGGCTTCGCCGAGGCCGGGTCCGCATAAAGGCCCTGCGCTCAACTTGCGCCTGCCCCTGG
>JAGMDA010000622.1 GCA_023128935.1 Candidatus Eiseniibacteriota bacterium
TCTTGTCCCTTTCTGCTAGGCCCCTTTTGCCGTTCAATCCCCATGGACCGCACGCGCCCGGCTGCTGGTCTCAGTCGCGGCAGTCCGCCGCACTCCCCAGCGGATCCTAGGGATCCTCCGCCATGAGCTGTTGGTTCCAGGGGTCGGCCTGAAACGCCCAGTCGAACCTGATGTGACTGGGACTCACAGCGGTCAACCGGATCTTGGCATAGTACCCATACCCGCCCTCCAGGGTCAAAAGGACATAGGTATGGTGCTGGATCGCCTCGACAACCCCGCTGGGCGACCAACCATCGTCGGGCGGCGCGAAACCGATCTCATCAAAATCGGCGGTCCAGCCCATGTCCTGAATGAGCACATGCGCACCTGTTCCTCCCCAGTGCTCGGTTACAATGAACGCTTCCTGGGTATCCATCCAGTACTGGTAGTGGAAGTCGGCGCGCGGGTCACTCCCATTCACGACCCTCTCCTGGGAGAGATCAAACCCGGCATTCTCAGGGTTCTCGGGGTGTTCCAAGGCACTGGAGATCACGGCATCAGCACCGCCGGGCCGCGGCGTGTCCCACACATTCTCCAAGCTGAAATCGCTTTCATTCCCCGAGCGGTCGAAGGCTGTCACCGCGTAGTAGTAGGTGTTACTGTTGATTACTCCGACGTCGATAAACTCCTCCTCGTAGCAACCAGAGGGTGAGACCGTTGCCAGGCATTCATACTCACCCTCATAGGAGGTGTTCCACCAAATGCTGTATCCCTCCAGGTCGGCCTCCGTGTTGGCCAACCAGACTAGGGTTACATTATTGTCCCCCGTAATGGAGTACAGCCCACGTGGTGCCGCGGGGGCCGTCACATCAGGATAGACACAGCTGCACTCATCGCAGCTCTCGCAGCCCCAGATCCCCAAGGCCACAAGCACGAGCATGGCACCCAGACTAGCCGGCCAGACCCGCACCTGCGAGCAACAACCCGCCGAAGCCAAATGATTCCAGGCCATACACACCTCCAGATCAAGCAATGCAGATCCATTCACCCCACATCCTGCTACTACCCCGGCGACAATTCAATTCTTCTGGGAAACACTCATCTTTTCAAAGAAGCACGTCCCCATGTGGCAAGGGGTGTGCATGTGGCAAGGGGCGTGCATATAGCAAGGGGCGTGCATATAGCAAGGGGCCCGCTGGACAGCGAGCCCCTTTCAGCAGAAGCAAGCAGGCAAGGCCTAGATCCGGGACAGCCTGGACATCCCCCCATGTACTAGTCTGACACCGCCTGGTTACCCACCGCTTCCGCAAAGCCTGAACCGATTGCCCTCGTTGCCCTGACCGTATGAAGCTTGACGCTCCCCTTGGTGGGAGGGCAATCGGTCCACCTGATCTCCCTGGAGGTCCCCCCCTCCACTGGGCAATCAGCGCAATTAGCATGCCACATGCACAGACGAGTGCGCACCGAGGACAAGCAGATGTTAACTTGTCATGTCACAAGCAGTTAGACCGCGCAGCATACCTTGAACTGGCGCGCGCCACGATTCACCGAGTTGATATTAATGCAACACTTGTCTCGCGCCCAGCGGGGCGCAAGCGGGGGATCTTCCTAAAAGACATCGCATTAGGCCTATAAAGGGATTTTATAAAGAACCTTTACACCCAGCGGGACACATAGGAGCAAATCTAGCGGGGTGGACGTAGGCCAAAGAGCTTGATTTTCCCAAGCAGGCTCGGGTAGCTGATGCTCAGGGTGCGGGCCGCCTGCGAACGATTCCACCTTGTGGCATCAAGTGTCTGGGAGATCAGGTGCCGTTCCAGTCGGCGAACCTGTTCACGCAGCCCCGCACAGCTGGGATCTGCAGCCAGCCCTGTATGGGGGGCGGTGCCCGTTGCGTCCGGCTCGCCAGCCGTCCGCACCTCCCGTGGAAGCAGGTCCGGCCCAATCATCTCCCCCTCATCGGCCAAGGCAACCAAGCGCCGCACGACCTGGATCAGCTCGCGGATATTCCCCCGCCATCCATGGTCCAGGAGAAGCGCCTTGACCTCCCTGGAGATGCCCTTGGGACGGCGTTGCAGCTCCCGGCAAGTCAGGCCGAAGAGGTGATCCAGCAGGAGCGGTATGTCGCCTCTGCGTTCTCGCAAAGGAGGAAGATGCACAGAAAAGTCGCTCAGGCGATAGAAGAGATCCTCCAGGAAGGTGCTCTTGCGGATCGCAGTGCGCAGATCCCCATTGCTCGCACAGATCACCCGCACATCCACATTTTGTCCCCGGGTTGCGCCCACGGGGCGGATCTCCCGTGTATCGAGGGCGTGTAGCAGTTTGGCCTGCACTGCGAGGGTCGCTCGATTGATTTCATCCAGGAAGATCGTTCCGCCATGAGCTTCCTGGAACAGCCCACGTTTGTCCCTGCTGGCTCCGGTGAAGGAACCCCGGACATGTCCAAAGAGCTCACTTTCCAGCAACCCTTCGGGTATGGCGGCGCAGTTGACTGTGATGAAGGGGCCTTTATAACGAGAGCTGGCTTTGTGGATGCACTGCGCGAGCAGCCCCTTACCAGTACCGGTTTCCCCAAGGACCAGGATGCTCGTCGCCGAATCCCCCACCCTTTCCAGATGAGAGAAACTCTTCAGGATACCCGGATCGCAAGTGAGGTAGGCTGCAAAGGGCCCAGTCCGAGAGGAGCCTGCCTGTGCCGCGCGGCGGCGCTCGCGCTCCAGGGCACGTTCCCGCCGGTGCTGGACCAGTCCCAACCCCAATAAGCCAGAGAGGACGCTTAGAACGCGGAGATCGCCGCGTCCATATGGATCCCTGCGGGGGCTGCGCCGATCCAGATAGAGCAGCCCCTTGCCCTTGGGGAGATTGAGCGAGAGGGCAGCGAATGATTGCACCCCCGCCAGGATTCCATTGACTTGGGCAGAAAAGCGCGGGTCGTCCTCTAGGCCGGCAGCCAGGGCGATCCCCTTGTCCCCGACGTGCGGTTCCACGATCTGGAGGATGGCCCGGGCTGCCGCTGCCTCCAACCCGATGCGCGCCACCACGCGCAGTCGTCCGTTGCTGGATGGGGTCGCAAGGATGGCCGCACTGCTGTTCAATTGATCGGCCACAAAGGAGAGCATGCTTGGGAACCAGGTCTCCGCAGCCCCTCCTTCGCTGAAAAGCTGTGTCCAGGCCCGGATGATCTCAACTTCAGGATAGGTGAGCAAGGCCGCCTCAGCAGAGGACGACTCCAGCGAACCGCGAATCCGTTCCAGACGCGCGAGTAGATCCTTCCGATCTCTCTTTTCAGCCAGCGCATGGGCGCGTGCAATATCGCGCAGCGCACCCTCGAGGTCTCCGAAGGAAACCCGTACTTCAGCAAGATCCACCAGGGTCTCCGCGGCCCATTCCAACAACTCAGCCGAAATGAAGAAGCCCCAAGCCTCCTGCAGGAGATCAACCACTTGCCTACGCCGCCTCCGCCTAGGCGATGAGCCCTGCTTGACCTCCACCTTGGCCAGATGCCGCGCTAGCGACTTCTGGGCCAGCGCCAGCTCCAAGCGCGCCGGTGTTTGTCCAAGCAGATTCACAGCGCGCTGCAGGGCGCGGGAGGCGGGTCGGTCCAAGCCTTTCCGCGACAGTGCCTCGCCGAGTACGCGCAGCGCAGCGCCGGCTTCCACACTGTCACCGACTTTCCGAGCCCCACGGGCACTGCGGGCCGCGAGGCGCGTGGCGTCGTCGAAATCATTCAGGGCCAGCCCGACAGCGGCCAGTCTCCGTTGAAGCTCTGGTACTAGATCGCCTTCTGGCGCGACGTGAACGGCCAGTTCCAGACCTTGCTGCAGGCTACCGCGGGCTTCCTCGAAGCACCCACCATCGAGGAAAAGGTCACCCTCAGCCTCCCAGCACAGGACCATCTCACGTCCGTAGGCGTGCTCCTGGCATAGCTTCCTGGCCTCAGCGTACCGGGCGGCCGCATCCTCCTTCCGTCCCCTCCTGCGGCATAGGTGTCCCATGGCCAGCAGCGCCTTTGTCAGCCCGAAGGTGTTTCCCACCTCCTTGTGAATCACAACTCCTCGCTTGAGGCTCTGCTCCGCGGAATCCCACTCGCATAGCTTCGTATAGAGAATCCCCAGATTGACACAGTGGGACGCCACCCGGGCGTAGTTGCCAGCTTGCTGGCTGATAGCCAACGCCTGTTCCAAGTAGTCCCGCGCGTCTGCCCACCGGGGCCCATTCTTCAGCACAAGCCCAAGGTTGTTGAGGGCTCGTGCGATGCCCTCTTGATGATCAATCCGCCGGAATGTAAACAGAGCGCTCTCGAAACACTCCTGACTCTCGCTGATGCGACCGCAGCGCACGTGGATGGTGCCGAGCGTGAGTTCGAGAAGCCCGATCTCAACATGCTCATCAGAGGCGCGCAGGAGTTCGTAGGCCTGGTAACAGGATCCCGATGCGTCCTCGTAGTCGCCCAGGCCTGCCTGGATAGCGCCCTGACGCGCAAGCGCCTTGCCCTTCAGGACCGGATCTCCCCCTGTGCTCAGGAAATCCAGCGCCTCGGAAATCCGCTCCAGTGCCGCCCCAAGTTCACCCCGCCTACGGAGGCAATCCGCAATCCGAATCCCCAGATCCGCTCCCAGTAAGGCGTTCTTTTCTCCCCGCGATGCAACGGCCTCGGCCCGCTTGAGTGACTCGAGGGCCGCACTGGGGTTGTCGGCTGCCAGGTGCACTTGGGAGATCTGCACAAGACGTTCTATCTCCTGCACACCGCTTACTTTGCAGCGTCTTCTATCGAAGGTCCCGGGTGGCCTGAAGGCCCCCGTGTTGCCCCTTCCGTTTCCTTTTGCTCTGCCCACACCCATGGTCTGGAGCCCTACCTTCTCCTGCCTAGCAGCGATTCAGCACTAGATAGAGATCCCGGCAGAGGTCGTTGATCTCTTCAACCCCTGGGGGCACCTGATCATAGTCGTCCGGATCTCCGTCAGAAGAGGGGTCTCCCTCACCGTTCCCGGCGGGAGACGGATTCTCCCCAGTCGAGGCCTCCGTTGTGGCGATGCTGGAATGGGATCCAGGATCATCCGCTTCAGGGGACTCCGCCGCGGCTGGAACCAGTAACGGCATTAGCAGGAGAACCAAACACATGGCGCTAAGCATCATGAAGAGAAGGGCCTGTGGGGGTGGGTCTGTGTACCGCTTATACATGGCACTTCCTCCTGGCTCTGAACACACACCACCGGGAGGGGGGTGCGCCTCCGTCCGCGCCGGCCATGCGCGCGTGGCGTATTGGCCGAAGGCGTGCCCGGGAGGCAACTTCCCATCTCACATTCACAATATGTGAAAGAGGCTCTTCTGTCAAGACCCATAAACACTTAGATCTGTAGGCTCGTCATTCCCCCCAGTGCTAACATGCATGGGACTCGTCCCACTGTACTCATCCATATCAACCCACATGGAATCGGTCACGCCACCTATGGCGGCTGCGCGTTGCGGCCCCCTCCCATCCTATTGATCGGCCAATGTGGCATGGCTCTTGCGCGCGTCAGGTGCTATCGTGCCCCCGATCAGCCCGACCTGGCTTCATACGGCGGTTTCTGAGCTCATCTTACTGCTGGCGACGGCAATAGCAAGGTAAGGAACCATCTGTGCCCTCCAGCTTCAAGAAACTGATTGGTCTCACAACACCGCAACTTGCACAAATAGAAGAAGTTGAAAATGAGCCGCCGTTCCGGATCAAGCAGATAGCCTCGTGGATATATGCCAAGGGCGTCAGGCACTTCACGGAGATGACCAGCCTGCCAAATCAGCTGAGAGAACGACTGGCTCGCACCTGTTCCCTGGACCGGTTGCCCGTGGTCTTGACACAGGTCTCGAGTGATGGATCCACGCGCAAGTTCCTCTTCGGCCTATCAGACGGCCTTCAGGTCGAAGCAGTCCTGATCCGCACCGATGCACGCGACACCATCTGCGTCTCCACTCAGGTTGGCTGCAGTTATGGCTGCCGCTTCTGTGCTACCGCCGCAATGGGGTTGAAACGCAACCTGACCCCGCATGAGATTCTCTCTCAAGTCCTCATCGTGCGCGACGAAATCCAGGCTGCTGGGGGTTCAGGCCACTTCAACCTGGTTTTCATGGGCATGGGTGAGCCCCTTGCGAACTACGGATCACTCGTCCCGGCCCTTGAGGTTCTGAATGAGGATCATGGCCTGGCCGTCGGTCGCCGCCGGATGACGGTTAGCACGGTGGGACTGCTGCCACAGATCCGCAGGCTCGCCAGCGAACCGGTTACCGTGCGGCTGGCCCT
>JAGMDA010000623.1 GCA_023128935.1 Candidatus Eiseniibacteriota bacterium
GATGGAGAAACCAGCGGCTCCAATGCCCTGGCGTGGCGTAATCTCGCGCGCAGCGCTACGGCGCCTTTTAGGGTCTCTACCTCCACCGGCGGCAAGCATTCCCCGGACACGGCTGGGGGCCAGGGCGCATCCGACGCCAGCACATGTCCTGGCAGATGCCCTACCGTCTCAAGGGATTCCGCCGGCGCACTCAGGCTATCGTCATCCCCACCAGTACCCAGGACAGTTGGTTGTTGCGCAGACCTGCTGTTGAGTTGGGCCATCACGAAACCCGAGATGATAAGGAGGCCAGCTATGGCGCCAAAGAGCAACGGCGGCCTCTCGTACCAGGGTGGTTTCGTAATCACGCGCCTTGTCACCTTGATCTTCTTCAAACTTCTGCTCCTTAGCTTACACCGGATCCCGCTCCGGCTGAATCCATCTCATCATGACAGAATGCCGTCAACGGCCTCGCGCGGGATCTGTCCCCAATTGCGCGGAGGCATGCGCAGCCAAGCTAATCAATAGGCCATGATTCTAGACAATTTCCTGAACTGTCGCTACAGACACAAACGCCAAGCCCGCGGGAGGGACTAGACCGGATTTCTGGCCATCCTTGGAATTATCTCAACGGGCAGCAGGCCCAGCATTCAGAGCCTGGTAGGGCGCCCTGATAACCCCCGTAAATGACCAAGCCGGCGTCGGAGGGTTCATAGATAGCGGAGGAGGCAACCCATGGGCCTGAGGGATGCGTGCTGTCCAATTCCTCCCAGACTGCCCCAGCAGCAAGACGGACCGCCCACGTATCATCGAGCTTCTCGTGTCCTTCTCCGGCGCCACCGAAGATGATCATGCGGTCCGTCATGGGGTCGTATGCTGCTACATGGCTCTGCCGGGGCTTCGGACCATCTGATAGCTGACTCCAGGTGTGCGCATCGAGATCGAATGCCCAGGTGTCCTGATAGTGCATGTCGCTCGTAAGGTAAAGTGAACCTCCGTGGACGAGCATCCGATGGCGTACAGGGTCGTAGATGGCAGAATGGTAGTATCTCCCCCAAGGCTGCGGCTCCGGCTCGCCGTAGGAGCCCTCCCGCAGCATCGTCCAGATGTGCGTTGATAGGCTGAACGCCCAGACGTCATTCAGGCCTCGCTGGCAGTCATATCCGCCGTAGACAATCATCCGATCCCCAGCGGGGTCATAAATTGCTGAATGCCTGCAACGCCCAGCGGGCACGGAGCTCCCGTCCTCGAGTTGCGCCCAGGCATGGGTGGTGAGGTCAAAGGCCCAGATATCATTCAAGACCGTGCAGTCTGCCCGTCGACCGCCGAAGATGATCATGCGGTTCGTTTCCGCATCCAAGATCGCCGAGTGATCGCGCCTCCCCCTTGGCGCCCCATATCCATCGAACAGCAACACCCAGGAACTCAGCTCTACTCGCACTGCAGTAGCAGGATCGCTCATCCTAGAGTTGATGTTCTCGGTCCGCACTCGGTAGTAGTAGGCCTGAAGCTCTAGCCCGGCATCTTCGTAGTAGCTCGTCGTCGGTCCTTCGAGCAGACCGCTCAAATCCTCAAAGGGCCCTGACGCCTGCATGGCCCGCTCCACGTGATACCCCAAGGTGGTCACCTCGGTGCGGGGCAGCCAGAGGACGAATATTGTCGAGCAACCATGCCGCATCAGGGTCGGTTTGCCCGGCGGAGGGGGCACTGGAGACGCCACCAGCTCCACAGCGTGCAATGCACCGGCTTCATCCACCTCAATGATGGAATCGATATTGTCATAGAGATTCTGTGCGTACCGAACAGTCCGCTGCCCATCGGGCACGCCCTCCAGCGCGTAGGTGCCGTCAGTCGCTGTGCGCACCCAGAGGTCAGACTCCGAGCCATCTGGGTTTAGGAGGGTGACGAGCACCCGATTGATACCGTTTCCCAGAATGTTCGTCACCTGGCCACTTAGCGTGTGGGCGTGAAGCGGCGTGGTCATGTCCAGATCGACAATAAGACCCGCCACCGGAATCTGTACCCACCGCTCGCAGGTATCGAAACCCTCCCGCTGCACCTGAAGCAGCTGCTCCCCCATAGGGACATCGGGGAGTTTGTAGGCCCCATCCTCACCGGTCACATCCTGAATGTCACCCACGGAGACCAGTGCCCCGTGAACGGGGATCAAGGTGAAGGCGTAGTAGACATGCCCCATAACGGTACCGATCGGGGGGATCTCCAGGGAAACAAGAACTGTATCTCTGCCCTGTTCTCCAGCATCGATCCAGATCGAACCTGCATGCCCGCCGGCTCCCAAGGCGGATCGATCGACCAGCACGCTTACTGTGTCGGCCCCCTCGATGAGGGCACCGGAAGGAGGATCGATAGTGATCCAGGCGGCGCTCTCCTGCATTGTCCATTGGAGGGTGTCGGCCACCAGACTCGATATCACGAGCTGGCCGGTGACTTGGGTGGTGCCCATGTCCAATGTATCAGGCGATACAGTGAACCGATTCTCCGGGGGCTTCTCGCCAGATGGGCTGGCAGGATCTCCCGAGCATCCAACTAGTAGCGTGAACGACAAGAAGATAGCCCCGCCGGCCAAGAACAACCACCTGCGTCGAATGGCTGAGCTGGTCAAGGACATCGATAATCTGCAGTCCGTCATCTCTGCCCCGTTCCCCATAGCCCCGATTTTATAGGCCGAATTGGATCCCCGATTTTATAGGCTGAATTGGATCTCGACCCCATGGTCTGCTGGATGCACCATATCCACATAGAGTATAGTCGAAATGCCAGCAGGCGCAGATAGTGGTCACAGGCTCACAGGCGATGAGCAGTTGGGCCGGATCGGGACATCTACACTGCGCGTATCTGCGCGCACGGGCTAGTTCAGGGTAACGTAGTCGCCCAGGCTCTTGAATGCGTGCTCTTCACGCGCAACG
>JAGMDA010000624.1 GCA_023128935.1 Candidatus Eiseniibacteriota bacterium
CTTTCCTTCCAGCAACCGGCTTTCCCACAAGACAAGGTCGCTCAGTTTAAAGACTTCAAAGACATGTCTCTGGAGGAACTCCTCAACCAGGTCGTCGTCACCGCCTCCAGGCGCGAGCAAAGGGTGCGCGAATCACCAGTGGCCATTACTGTGATCACGAGCGAGGACATTGTGGAATCGGGCGCCACCAACATACCCGACATGCTCAGGATGGTGGCCGGCCTGGATGTTATGGCTCCTACCGCCTCCGATTTCAACGTGAGCGCCAGGGGTTTCAATTCACTTCTCGCCAATAAGATGCTTGTGCTCATCGATGGCAGATCCGTCTATATGGACTTCTATGGCATGATCATGTGGGAGTTGTTGCCCATTGCCCTGGAGGAGATCGAAAGGATCGAGGTCATAAAGGGTCCCGGCTCCGCCCTCTATGGAGCCAATGCTTTCTCCGGCGTCATCAACATCATCACGAAATCGCCACAGGACGGCGAGGGGACCCAGGTTTCAGCGCGCGCCGGCCAATACGAAGCCTATGACGCTTCCTTGCTGCATACGGGAATCAATGGCAAGTTCAACTACAAGATCTCCACCGATTGGAATGGCACAAACGCATGGAGCGACAAAGAGCGAACCTCTGAGAAGCTGGCCAAGTTCAATGGCCTCCTGGGGTATCAACTGGGAAAAGCCGCTGAACTGACCCTCTGCGGGGGCCTCAGTGACGGCACCGTAGAGATCTTCCCCCCTGGAAGATCAGGCCTGACTGACTACGACGGGTGGACACGCCACGTCACCCTTGACTATCAGCGGGCGGCTCTCTCCGTTGGGTTCTTTTGGAACGGCGCCAAGTTGTATCAGGATCCTCGAACCACGGTGCCCGGCACGCTGTCCACCAACGTTCGCACCAACACCTACGATGCCGAGCTCCAGCATTCCCTCACTCTCGGAGCCAAACACCTTCTCGTCTGGGGCGGGAGTTTCCGCGTGAACACTATCAACTGGCAGTTGCTGGACACGGATCACCGCCAAGAGCTCTATGCTGGATTCCTCTACGATGAGTTCAGACCATCCGATCAATTCATAATCTCCATGGGCGGGAGATACGATTACCACCCCCTGGTGAAGGGTCATCTTTCCCCGCAGGGGAGTCTCCTCTACTCCCCGCACCGGAACCATACCCTGCGGGTGTCTGTGGGTACGGCTTTCAGAAATCCAACGTTTCTGGAGTCCTACTGGTACTTGGAAGTGCCGCAGGGACCAGGGATGACGATGACAATGTATGGCAACGAGGACCTTGAATCCGAAACCATAACCTCATCGGAACTGGGGTATCACGTACTCCTCTCCCGCCACGTACAAGCGAAGGCCGATCTCTTCTACAATACGGTAGCGAATTTCATTCACAGTCAACCCGCCGCCACATTCCCATCCCCCCCGGCCCCATCTCCCGGCATACCATGGGAGATCACCTTTGTGAACAGCGGAAAGGCGAACGCATGGGGTGGAGAGATCGGCTTGGTTCTCTTGCCCGCGGATTGGTTCAAGGCCGAGGCCAATTACTCCTATCAGTACCTCGAAGATCAAGAAACCCACCACCAGATAGAATCCTCTCCCGAACACAAGCTCAACACGAGACTCCGTTTCAAATCAAGAAACCGCCTTTTCGCGAATCTCCAGCTCCACTGGGTCAGCCAGACCACCTGGGACTGGACCACCGAAACGGGAACCCTCACCTCGGGACTGCTTCCTTCCTACACGCTCCTCAACGCTACGGTCGCCTATGGGATTATTCCCGACAGGTTGGAGATCGCCCTGGCCGCCTTCAACCTTTTGGATAACAGACATCAGGAACATCCGCTCACCGAGGAGCTAAGGAGGAAACTCACAGCAAGGATAGCTCTCTCTTTTTAGGAATCCATATGCTGCCTAGCCCAGTTGCGGAGTGAACGCGCATGCTCGTCGTTGCGAACAGACAGTGTAAGACTCCCGGTCAACACCAAGATCGTATCCGTTCTGTGGACCCCTCCTATCTGAATCGTAGCTCCGGATCCTGGAACGATGGATTCATAGCAGGCAGCACTACTGGGCGTACTATATTCGGTGTACGATCCAGATTGCTGTTGATCATCGCGATGCTTGTCTCTATCGGCTCAGCATTGGGAGACGAGGTCAGAGTTCCAGAGGAGATTCATGTCCCGATCCTTCTCAAGATCCTCACCTTCGATAGAGCACTGCAACGTAACGCATCCGATCGGATCCATATCGCCATCATCCATGCGCCCGAGAATGCGAACTCGCAACACAACAGGCAGCTGGTTCAGTCGAACTTGACCGCCCTTCTCGGGATGACGATCAATGGTCTCTCCTTCGATTTCTCGAGTGTCCCATTTGCCTCGCCCACTCAACTAGACAGCAT
>JAGMDA010000625.1 GCA_023128935.1 Candidatus Eiseniibacteriota bacterium
AGCAGTACGCTGCCCTTCTATCTACGGAGGGCGTAAGCCTCACGTTCTCTGACGGAGCCGTGCGCCGCATCGCGCGTATCGCGTGGGAGGTTAATGAACAGACCGAGAATATCGGGGCGCGCAGGTTGCACACGGTTTTGACCACCCTTCTGGAGGACGATCTCTTCGCAGTGCCTGAGGCCCAGATCGCAGAGGTTTCAGTGGACGAGGAGATGGTCAATGCGAAGCTCGAGGGAATCCTTGAAGACAAAGACCTGTCACGCTACGTGCTTTAGCCGAGGGCGAGATGGCAAAGACCGATTTTCTGAGCCTGCTGGACTTCGGGCGCGATGAACTCGATGAGATCCTGGAGCTCTCCGGCCGGCTCAAGGGAGCCTGGCGCGAGGGGCAGCGCGACGAGCCGCTACGGGGTAAGACCCTGGGGGTTATCTTTCACAAGCCGAGCTTGCGCACGCGCCTTTCTTTCGAGGTCGGGATGCGCCAGCTCGGTGGCGAGAGTCTGTACATTACGGACCAGGAAATCGGTTTTGGGCAGCGGGAAGCAGTGAAAGATATTGGTGCTGTGATGTCCCGCTTCCTGGACGGCATTATGATCCGTACGTTCGCCCACGCGAACGTTGAGTCGCTGGCCGCAGCCGCGTCCATACCGGTGATCAATGGGCTGACTGATTGGGTCCATCCCTGCCAGATCCTCTCAGACCTCCTTACTATTCAGGAAAGGGCCTTAGCGCCCGATGGCCTGCGCATAGCGTATGTGGGGGATGGCAACAACGTGGCCAATTCCTGGATCCATGCTACCCAGGTCTATGAACTGGATCTTCGCTTAGCTTGTCCCCAGGGTTTTGAACCGAGCAGCAAGTCAATCGAGCGCGTCAGGCGCAAGGGGCGTGGCACCGTTCGCATCCTGACGGATCCGCGCGAGGCCGTAGATGGCGCGCAGGTTGTCTACACCGATACCTGGACCAGCATGGGCCAGGAGGGAGAGGCGGTGGCGCGGCGCAACGCTTTCAGCAGCTACCAGGTGAATGATGAGCTGCTCAAGGCAGCTCACCCGGAGGCGATCGTAATGCACTGCCTGCCGGCGCACCGGGGCGACGAGATCACCGATGGAGTGATCGATGGACCGCAGAGCGTTGTCTACGATCAGGCGGAGAACCGGATGCACTGCCAGAAGGGAATCCTCCTCCATTGCCTGGGCGAGAGCCGATAGAATCTGGCGCAGGACTTGGCGGCTGGGCCCGTGTCCTAGTGGCTTGCGTGGCCGCCCTAGGCCTGGCCTGCGCGCGGATCGTGCCCCCCAAGGGCGGGCCGGCAGATGAGCAGGCGCCTTTGATCGTGGCTCATGCCCCGGATTCTGGCGCCGTGCGCATAGAACATGACGGACCGCTATGGCTCGAGTTCAGTGAGAAGATGAATCGCTCCTCGGTCCGCGACTGGCTTCTCATCGCCCCCTGGCCGGGAAAACTGAGCTGCCAATGGGAGGGCACGCGGGTCACCTGCGCGCCTGAACAGGGGTGGGCTGAGCAGACGACCTACACGGTAGTCCTCGGCACGCAGGCTACCGACCGCCGTCGCAATCAGTTCGCAGCACCCTTCGAGCTCAGTTTCACGACTGGCGATTCGCTCCCGACTGGGCAGGTCACAGGTGAGGTTCGCACGCGGGCCCTGAAGCCCGGGGGATTGACGGTCTGCCTGCTGCCCTGGCCGGGGGAGCTGCCAGGGTTGGAGGGGCGCGAGGGACCGGACACACAGGAGGCCCTGCGCATCGGTCAGACGAACGCAACAGGGCAGTTCACCATGCGGCACGTGCCGCGGGCAACGGCGTTTCTGCTGGGAGCCCTTTGGGATCGCAACGGCAACCGGCATTTTGATGAACGCGATGACATCTGGGGGTTTGCAGATGGTCCCGTCAGCTGCCCGCAGACGGGAGACGGCATACAGGAAGTAGTACTCTATGTCGTCTATGCTGATGAGCCGGGGGACATCGGTGGCGAGGTGAGCGATACGCTCTGCGCGCAGTTTGTCCCCCCTCCGGCAATCCGCGCACGGCTCGACAGCCTGCAGAGAATCCTGACCGGCGAGCTGGATGCCATGGGGTTCGAGCCCGGGACCGACTCGATTCCAGAGGCCCAGCTGACGCCGGCGGAGGAGGAGTCCGTAGGGGTCCAGGTCGCAGCGCTGGAGAAGGATCTCGCGCGCGCATGTACCGACAGCCTGCGGTGCAGCGCCGCAATCTGGGTTGCGGCTCACGCGGAGGGTGACACGACTGCCGCAGACGAGGTCCGCACGCAAGGGGCTTATGAAATCAGCGGTCTGGATTCAGGGCTATACCGGCTTCAGGCCTTCCGGGATATCAATGGCAACGGCAGGCGAGACGAGCAGGAGCCGCATGACACCTTCCCATCACTGGTTGAGTTGCTACCTGGGCGCCGGGTAGAAGGCGTGGATCTGGAGCTGCGAGAAGAATCTGAACCAAGATCCGACTCCTCTGCTGCCGAACCCGAACCCAGCGCAGCGCAATCCGACTCTGCCGCTGCCGAACCCGAACCCAGCGCAGCGCAATCCGACTCTGCCGTAGTAGCGCCCAAGCACGGTGGCGCGGAGTCTAACGACGACAACAGCGCCATGGGGAAGGACCGGGAGGCTCGAGAGGAGAGGTAGATGCGCGCCCAGCATGCTGTTTCATTCGAGAAATGGAGCGCCGGGGGAAATGACTTCATCCTCGTTGCAGGTGACGAGGTATCAGGCCAGATTGCCCCGCTCCAATGGGCCAGGCTGCTTTGCCGGCGGCGCCATTGCGTTGGCGCCGACGGGCTGATTGTCGTCGACGGGGAATCCGGACGCTTCTGGAACGCCGACGGCAGCCAGGCCGACTTCTGCGGCAACGGGGCTCGTTGCCTGGGGGCCTATCTGCTCGCGCGTACGGGTCGCACCGAGACGGGATTCCAGTTGGGGGCCACGGCCTTGCGAGCCTGGATGGAAGATGAGCTGGTGGCACTCGCGATTCCGGCACCCCGCTTCCTCGCGCGGGAGTTGGAGCCGTCTCTCCTGGGCAGCAGCCTGGGTGATCAGATCCATCGCCTTAGCGACGCAGCGTGGATCGATGCGGGGGTTCCGCATCTGGTTCTGCGGTTCGAGGGGAAACCGCCACTGCCTCTCGAGGACGTCAGCAGGCAACTATGGAATCGTGAGCCATTCTCGCCGGGCGGCACCAATGTCATTTTTCTATGGGGCAGCGGGCGAGGAGCGGGGGAATGGGGCGGGTGGATCCGCAGCTGGGAGCGGGGCATTGAGGGCGAGACCCTCGCGTGCGGGTCCGGCGCGGTGGCGGCAGCATTACTAATCATCTCGGGCGAGGCACAGGTGCAGTCGGTGGCCCTGAGCACGCGCGGCGGCAGTGTGCTCCAGGTCGAGCAGCGCGGTTCGACATGGGTGCTCCGGGGTCCGGCTCGCCGCATCTACCGAGGCGTCATGGAGCACAGCGCCCAGCAAGAGACGGGGAGGAGCTAACCGTGGAGCAATTCAAGGACTGGTTGATCCAAGCGGGTGTTGAGCGGCACGTGGCGGATATCGGCTGTGTAGTGCTTGCTGTCCTGGCGATGCTGGTCGCTGCATACGTGGCCAATTTCATTGCCAAGCGGTTCATGCTCAAGGGCATTGAGCACGTTGTCAGTCGGACGCGAACCACCTGGGATGACATTCTGCTGCGCAAGAAGCTCTTCCAGCGCCTTTCCCACCTGGCCCCGGCGCTGCTGATCTACGCTGGGGCTCCATTGGTCTTCCAGAACCATGAGTCCCTCCAGACCCTGACCCAACGTGCCGCCCAGATCTACATGCTAATCATCGGTGGATTGGTGGTGGATGCGTTTCTCAGCGCGGTACTCGAGATCTATCGCAGCTTTGAAGTAGCGCGCAGAATGTCGATCCGCATCTTCGTCCAAGTAGCCAAGATCCTGCTGTACATCGTCATCGTCATCGTTGCCCTGTCCACGATTCTCGGCCGGTCGCCCGCCTTCTTCCTTGGCGGCTTGGGTGCCATGACCGCGGTCCTAATGCTCATTTTCAAGGACTCCATTCTGGGTCTTGTGGCTGGCATCCAGATGTCCGCCAATCAAATGGTCCACGTAGGGGACTGGATCTCCATGCCCAAGTATGGCGCCGATGGCGACGTTATCGATATCTCGCTGACAACCGTGAAGGTCCAGAATTGGGACAAGACCATTACTAGCATTCCCACCTATGCGATGACCGCCGACTCCTTCAAGAACTGGCAGGGCATGTCGGAGTCGGGAGGGCGGCGCATCAAGCGGGCTGTGCGCATTGACATGACAAGCATTTGTTGGTGCACGGAGGAGATGCTGGCGAAGTTCCGGCGGTTTCGGTGCATCACCGACTACATCGATGTGAAGGCCAAGGAGCTGGCCGAGTACAATGCTGCTCGCGGCCTGGATGATGCCGAACTTGTCAATGGCCGCCGCCTGACCAATATCGGAACGTTTCGGGCCTATGTGGTGGCCTATCTCCGGGACCATCCCAAGGTCCGTCAGGACATGACCTTCCTGGTGCGCCACT
>JAGMDA010000626.1 GCA_023128935.1 Candidatus Eiseniibacteriota bacterium
GTCAATCCACCTGCTTTCGATGGCACACGTGACACAAATCGCGCCTTCCAGGAAGCGGTAGATCAGAAGGTCGATGAGCTTATCGATCGGTTTGGAGTAACTGTCTATCGCCTGGCGCCGGATGATCGGCCCAACTGGATCGAGCAGGTCGCGCGGGAAGTAGGGATGCCGCCGGGTTCATCCCAGATCGGGCTGTTCGGGAAGGGTGTTCAGTAGATCATCCGGTGAACATCAGCGCACCGATCCTTCAGGGGCAGCCAGGAAATCCAGAGCCAAGTGAACCGTGGCATCGATGGTGGTGTCGAGGCCTTTCCTGAGCAGCTGTACCTTCTGCTCTCCTTCTTCCTCTACAATCAGAATTGTAAGGGGCTCAAAGACGGCGTCCTGTTCGGGCAGTGCCCTCAGGCAGCCACTCGAATCCAATCGCAGCGGCACCTCCAGGCCAGCCTCCGCGAGCTTCTGGCTCCAATCTTGGGCCTCACCATCCCCGACGAGCACCGGGATGAACTGAATGCTCTCCTGCGCAAGGCGGTCAACAAGACCGCCGAGGGCAGTAATCATCCGTGTGGCGGGTTCCCCGGGTTCGAACAGAAAGAAGAGGCCTGTTCCCGGCAGAGGTCGGCCAGTCGCAGTTCCTGAAGAGCGGATCTGTGACCCGCAGTCCTCGAGGGCCTGGATAGTGGCCTCGACGGAGGCGCCAGTGATCAAGTTAGAGGGATCCCAGCCCGAAGGATCGATGTCCACCGGCAGACTCACCCGCGTTTCCTTCCCCGGCTCGACGTGGAAGGCCCGCATCCTGGCGTGCACGCTTCCGTCCGGGACGCGCAAGACGGCGCAGAGGACATAATCGCCGCTGTCCCAGGCCTGTGGCCCTAGTACTGGGTCCCACCACGGACTGGAAAGGTGCCCCTCCTTCACTCGTGAAACCATGAACTCACGGTAGGATTCCGCCCTCGCGTAGGGCAGCCCGCCGCGCGTGATCTCGATCACCAGGGTTCCCATTTCAACCGCGCGTTCCTCCGAAGCTTCCTGTTGGTTGTCAGCAAGTGGATTGACGCGGATGAACTCGCCCAGCCAGATCTCTACCTTGTCGTTCCTGTAGCGCGCCGGAAATCCATTCCTCCTGCAAAGGCCGACAAGTGCGACGGCCAGATCTTTCTCCGTTCCCAATCCCAAGCGCCAGACATCCTGCGGCGGCATGGGGTTGCCAAAGAACCCGCCTTCTACCTCCTCGACGTGGTCGCGGAATTCCGCTAGCAATCTCTCCAGGCTCGACTGCGCATCCTTGCCCAGCTCAATCAAAGGCAAGGGGCTCCGCCAGTCGCATGCCCGCTCACGGTGGATCCGGTTGGCCAGGATATTGGCGACAAAGAGCGACTCTGGCACTGAGAGACCCAAGGGTTCCAGGCGGTGACGCACGGCGAGTGCGCCATCCAGGTGAGCCCGGATCGCCGCTTCATCAAGCTGGAGGAGATCCTTGTCATCCGCAAGTTCGAGGAAAGCCAGCAAGGCTTCGCGCTGCTCGATGTCGCAGAACCAATCGAGTAGCAGAAAGATCAGGGAGACCCGTTCCATTGGCTTCTCGAGGATCGTATCTAGGCGCTTTTTGTCTTTCTCACTCAGGCTATCGCGGGCTGCGGTCTCACTCTCAGATAGGCTATGCAGCTTCGCGCGATCTTCCTTGCGAGCTCCGACGCGAAGCTTGTGCAAGCGCATCTCTTCGTCCGTCACTAGGTTCACATCACGTGCAGGGGCAGCATCGGCTTCAGAATATCGCAACCAGAAGCCGGGGGAGATCGCGAAGTCATACCGATCGGAGGCCCGCAGGATTGCCCGGGTATCTCCCCCCGGTCTGCCTTGGATAATCTTCCACAGCAGCTCTCCGTCAACCTCGGCCGTGAGCGCATACTCCCCAGCACCCACCTCGATGGATGTGCCCGAGCGCAGCTTGGCAATAGGCCGCAGCGCTCCGAAGTTGAATACATTAACGTAGATGTCTGCCTCGGGACTGTCCTCGACTGTTGCTGTGAGCAAGAATGGGTTCGTGTAGACGTGAGTAGAGTTGATCAGTGTACTGCCCTTTTCGGCGCGATAGAGAGGCTCGTCTTCAGGAACGAATTCTCCGTATGCAACGGATCGAACGAATCCACCGCGCCTGGCCGAGCGGCCGAACCACGTCTTATTGAGGCAGCGTGGGGCATTGCAGCTCTCGGCATAGTACCATTGTCCATCCGCCCAGACCTCCACCCAGGCATGGTTATTGTCCCGGAATGGCCAGTAAGGCGTTGCGCAGCTGCGTGCGGGGATCCCCACAGAGCGCAGGGCGCTGATGGCAAGGATCATCTCCTCCTCGCACCGGCCCAGGCCCCGCTTGAGTGTCGTCAGAGGACCCATGTCGCGCCCGCTTGTCGAGATGAAGGTAACCTGTTCCCTGCACCAGCGGTTGACGGCCAGGGCTGCCAGTTCCATGGATTCAATGTCCTTCACGATAGGCCAGAGCCTGTCGTGGAGGAATCCGCGCCAGTGCTGGAGCGGCTCCTGGCTCACGCGATGAGGCGCGACGTAGCGCAGCCATATCTCATACGGCAACCGGTCCCGCCAGGGGGCCTCCCGGTAGCTGCGCGCGGCAACATCGACATGCTCCTTGAGAAGCGCGAGATCCAGGGTTGCCAGATCGGAGGTCGGCAGCCATGCGAGGATCAGGGCGGCCGCCTCGCGCTCAAGACCCCCCTCCTCAAGACGCGCGAACCAAGCGCCGATCGCCTGGCCTTCAATGTGTCTGGAGAGAGTAAGGTCAATGCGATCTCGGAGGGTTAGACCCGTGGTGTCCTGGAGGGTCAGATGAGCGCCGTCTTGGCCCGTGCGGGCGGCACTGTCACCTGCTGCCGAGGTCGAACGAGTAGAGGGCTGAGGCAAAGAGCACGCCAAGCCCAGCAGAGCGAGAACAGGGAGCGCGAGAACGGCGAGCCCGAGAACAGGGAGCGCGATGAGTCTCATGCAGACACCTCATTAATCTCAGCCCCGATCGGAATGACGCTACCTTGTATATAGAGCCTGTCCCATAGCCGCCT
>JAGMDA010000627.1 GCA_023128935.1 Candidatus Eiseniibacteriota bacterium
GAACCGCGAAGCGGGTCATCTGTGCCGTTGAGCGCTTGGTTCGGCTCCGGTCCTGCGTTTGAAGATCCCGCGGGCGCAGGCGTTGTTTCTGCAACGGCATTGTCGATCGGTGCAGTGGAGTCTCCCCCAGCTGGCGACGCGGGCCGTGGATCTATCTCCTCTACTTCGCTTCGTTGCAGCTTCGGTGCAGGTGGTTGCCATTCTCGCAAATGCTGAGCGATGTCCCCGTAGAAGTCATCGAGCGCATGAAGGACGGAATCAATGAATGAGCGTTGACCGGCCATGCGTTTGAGTCCCATGGCTCGGGTAAGCGACACCGTGAACGAAACGATCTCACGATTGTCGATCGGAACCAGAAGCGATTGGTGTTTCCGGACATTGCCAAGCAAATCAGACATAGATGACCTGGACCGCATTCCCCAGCTGTCCAGCCGGACATCGGGCGACGTTGACTTCAATTGACGCAAGAGCCAGTTGATTCTCGTTGTGGCTCTTCCCGTCTTCGGTGCATCTATTGACACGGACACTACAACCTGTTGAGCACGCAGGTCCGCCCTGAAAGCGATGTCGCCTATCGTATTAGGTATGCGGAGTGCGCCAGGCATCCGACCTCGGGTCACCATCGCATCAACGATGTTCGCGATGCGAATCGCAATGTCTTGCCTCTCCTTCGAGGTAAGAACTTCGTGAACATCAGTACCCAGTTCCCGTCCCAGACGCAGAGCTGCGAATGATACGAGTTCCTCCCACTTGCCCGCCACTTCGACGGCCTTCTTGTCTGTTTGGCGAAGGGTTCCGTTCTTCACGGCATCGCGTACTCCAACCCAATGCTCGCCCATGTCGCAGAAATCCACGGCTCCAGCATTCGGGTGCTCTAGGTATCGAATCAACTCACCCAGAATCCACGCTTGATCTGGGTCACCCACACCGCGGTGTGACTTCTGGAGCACAGCCTCTGTCATGACTCTCGACCATGAGATGTGGTAAAGGGCTACTCTCTTCAGTTTGCGCTTGTCTACGTCAACGGGGTGTTCGCCAGGTATCCTGGCGATCTGATTTGAGATCGTGATGACGCAGTCAAATCCCTGCTCTTTGGCCAGGTCCAAGTAGTCTTCCACCTGCTTGCGGCCGAGGTCGTTGTCTCCCGTTTTGACTTCGATGAGAGCCGTCCATGAGCGTTTGCCGGGGGTTGTGCGGATGAGTCCATCTGGACGAACACTCCGGCCATCGGCCAGTTTAAATGGAACTTCGATATACGCCTTGAGTTGGCCCTTCATGGCACCATAGGGCTTTGCGATCGCCAAACCGAACTCATGAACGGCTGACAAGACAGCCAGCAGGGCAGAGGTGGCCCGGCGCTCTTGTTCCTCGGCCTTGCGTATGCCAGAGACAGGAATCAGCCGCGCTGATTCCCACGAAGGAGTGTCAGATCCATTCATCATTATTGCTCCATTTGTTGGCATGCGTGGTGGCGCTTTGTCCTCTCTTCGCCAACGCCATGAATCACGGGCAGCATTGGGCGCGTCCGCGCCCGGTGCTGTCCCGTGAATTCAGTTGTTCGATCCCTCTTCTTCAATCTCTTTGAGCGGCCTCCCCCTTCTGTCCTTCCAGACCAAGAGTCCGTTCGCTCCACCACCGTGGACGACAGCCGCCGCAGCGCTTGGGCTGCTGAACTCCGTGTTCTTCGTGAATCTGTAGTGATCTCCGTCTTGCACGAGTGTTCCGTTCGATACCAGTTTCTTTCTGTTCTCAACGACCATAGCGTGTTGCTTTGCCGCCGACGGCCTTTCCTTGAGAACCGCGTGGGAATCGGCATAAACAACGAATCCCGTGGATGTCCGATTCCCTTTTGCCTCCAGACCTTTGATCGTACACGTCAGATCACCGGTCGATTTGGCGCTGGTTTCGTGTTTCACAATCGGTGTCAGCAATTCAGAACCGAGAACCGGAAGGAGTTGTCGGATCTTGTCCAGGAAAACTTCCATGTCTGCGCGGTCGGACTCGGGAAGCTTCGATCCGCTTGCTTGGCCATTGTCCAGCGTGAATCGCCCGATCTGCTGGGCCTCGGTAATCAAGCGACCCTCGAGAAAACGTATGTGGGCTTTGGTCAGGTTCTCGTCCTTGCTGACGAAGGCGATTGCCTGCACCCAGAACTCCTTGTCTTTGTGGGCTTTCATCCTGTCACGGAGGACTTCTGCTTCACCGATGTAAGCCGTTGGCGCTTCGGTGTCTGGATGTGTTCCCGTAAGGATGTAAACTCCGGATTGCCCCCCCTCTTCCCGTTTGAGGAAGAGATCGAACTCCGTTCGGGGAGCTGCGAACGCCTTGCCATTCCAGTTTGATATTTCGGCAGTGCGGAGCCGTTTCGGATCACCGTGGATAAGGAAGAGCCTTATGGTAGCTGCCGGCATATTGCATCTTCCTTTCTTATGATCGAACATATTTAGTATATGGAATTCCTCAATCCCCTGTCTCGCGCCACCCGCTCTCGCCGCGATGAACGAGAACCCGCTGGACATGAGTCTGAATCCCTCACCCCCGCGGAACGCAACTGGCTACAGGGTACTGCTGTAGGGGGATGAATGCCAGAGCCGGGTGATTAGCACCAGATCAAGGGGTTCCGTGATAAGCGGGATGTGCCGTGCTTTGTGGACGTACGTGTTGCCGGTGGAGCAGAAGCGCGCATAGTTGGTGATAAAGAAGC
>JAGMDA010000628.1 GCA_023128935.1 Candidatus Eiseniibacteriota bacterium
ATGAGTCCCTCTTTCTCCTCTCCGACATCCTGTCTCCAGCGGAGCTTGCGGAACCGTCTTCAGACCCCCCGCGGGCTCAAACCTCCTCAGATACGCAGACGACCCAGAGGCCTTCGGATCCAGCGGCTCTTCAACGGGACCTCCGCAGATGAGCGCTCGGCGCGCCTGTCCCCGGTGTGGAGAGCCCATTGCCAGCTTTCCGTTCCCGCTTCTGACGGTCGATTGCATCATCACCAATGATCTCCGTCAGGTGTTGCTCATCAAGCGCCGCTTCCCCCCTCCAGGCTGGGCACTCCCGGGGGGGTTCGTCGAACACGGCGAAACACTCGAAGAGGCAGTTACCCGCGAGATCCTGGAAGAAACTCATCTGCAGCTCCTTGAGATCCGGCAGTTTCACGCCTATTCCGATCCCGCCCGTGACCGCCGGCACCATATTGTGTCCGTCGTCTTCGCCGGCAAGGCAACGGGAGAACCCCGGGCGGGCGATGATGCGGGTGAGGCGCGGTTCTTCCCGCTGGATCAACTTCCTGAGCCCCTGGCCTTCGACCACACTGAGATCCTGCGCGACTACGCAGCTGAAACCATCTAGGGCGGGCATCTCGCCAGGCCTTGTCGCGAGGGTACGCAGGCGCGTCTCACACGCGAAGAATGCGTTGCGAACAGAACCTATGCACTATTACCCGTCGCCTCTTCCTCAACGGTGGCCGCACCGTGCGTCAGCTCCGCCAGCTCCCGAACCAACGCAGCCAGGCTCGCCTTGGGAACCTCCAGCGACAGCAAGGCATCCGTCTCAAATCTCCGGTCGAGGACCGCAATACCTTCACGCTCGATCAAGTGCTCGAGGGAGGAGAGGTGATGAAAGGCAATGCGCACCGTCACCTTCCTCATGGGAATCAGTGGCTGCAGATCCGCCTCCGCCAGCGCCCTGACCGCGGTCTCACTGTATGCCCGCACCAGACCGCCGGTACCCAGCTTGATCCCGCCAAAATAGCGCACGACTACAAGCAGTGCGTTGACCACGCGCTGCGATTCCATCACCTGCAGCAGTGGCCGGCCGGCGGTGCCTCCCGGCTCGCCGTCATCGTCGAAGCGGTACGTCAGCTGGCCGGTCCCCGCATCTCGGAGCCGCCAGGAGTAAACATGGTGATTGGCCTTGGAATGCTCTCGCCTGATTCCATGCAGAGACTCGCGCGCCTCCTGCTCCGACTTGCATCCCAACGCATAACCCAAGAAACGGGACTTGCGGACAATCAACTCCGCGCATCCCCCGCCCGCAAGCCACAGATGGGTCTCCGACATCCGAGTGTCCTACGGTTGCGGCTCTCGCCTAGACCAGCAGTAATCCGATCTCAGTGACCTCGATCCATTCGAGGCGGGCCAGGCTCTTCCGATACGCCAGTAGCGGCTCCAGTGGTCCCTTAATCATCCCGGTGCCTGCATACTTATACTCATGTTCCGGGGCGTAGCCTTCGACACCATGGCTCCCGGGATGGATCCGCTCGTTTTCCTTGGCGGCGTCACGCTCCAGGGATGAGGGCATTGCCCGTAGCGCCTTGCGAATCCGGCCGGCAACCTTCCGGTTGTACCCGGCGAACTTGTATGTGAAGTGCGCATGTTGAACCACGTGGTCCCTGCGAATGGCAAGTCCCAATTCGCCGCGGGCCGCGCGCGTCGCCAGGACCACGGCGTCAGCACAGCGCTCTGGAACCAAGACGTAGGTCAGGTTCTTCTCGATATGGAGTCTCTCGAGGACCTTGTGCCCACGGCGCTCCCCGCGTATCTCGCACTCCTCGCTAAAGCAGATGCCGCCGGCCCAGCGTTTGCCAAGCCTCAGTCCCGTGAGGAATGCCTGCACCACCGGCAAGGAACCTTCGAACACCAACTCGCGGTAGCCCTGCATCGAGCACCTCCCCTGCTGAAACCCTCAGCTGTCATCCGACTTTCCGCCTCGTGGCTAACGCGTCCCTGGCCCCTAACGGAAGAACACCAGGGTCACGAGAACGAACAGCGGAACAAGGATCGGGATTGCGAACTTGATCAGATAACCGAAGAAACTCGGCATTTTCACCCCAGCCTCCTCGGCAATCGAGCGTACCATGAAATTCGGGGCGTTGCCGATATAGGTGTTCGCCCCCATGAATACGGCCCCGGCGGAGATGGCCTTCAAGTAGATCGCCTGATCCTTGATCAGGTGCCCGACCGCCTCGGCTTCGGGCATGCCCGTAAAGAACTTGCCCAGCGCGGAGTTGAAGAATGTGAGGTAGGTGGGTGCATTGTCCAGGAAGCTGGAGAGCCCCCCCGTAATCCAGAAGTAGTGCGCAGGCGTCTGCACCGCTGCGAGCAGGGGAGCCAGCGCCCCCTCCGCTCCCGCTTTCAAGATGGCCAAGGCAGGAATGATCGTCATGAAGATCCCCGCGAAGAGATAGGCCACCTCAACGATCGGGAACCAAGTGAATTCGTTGTCCCGGCGCGTCTTCTTTCGGGTTGTCACTATCGAGAGGATTCCCATGAGAATCAGGATCACATCGCGGGCGATGCTCTGCAATCCAACGTGGATCCCAAGGATGTTCACATCCCCCGGTTTCCAGAACCCGCTCAGGAGCACGCCCCCCAACACGCCCCCAAGGAAGAGGAAGTTATGCGTCCCCTCGAGCCTCAACGGTTCCGGTTTCCCGAGTGGGGGCAGGTCCGCTTGCTCGCGCCGGTAGAGAAATGTGTCGCAGACGTAGAAAGCCGCCAGCAGGATGATCACGACAAAGGCCATGTGCGGGAAGATATTGAAGGTCCAGAAAAACGGCACATGGTGCAGGAACCCCAGGAAGAGCGGCGGATCCCCCAGCGGCGTCAGAGAGCCACCGATGTTCGAGACCAGGAAAATGAAGAAGATCACAATGTGTATCTTAGTACGCCGTTTCTCATTCGCGCGCAGGATCGGGCGGATGAGGAGCATCGATGCACCGGTGGTCCCAATCCAGGAGGCCAGGAGTGTCCCGATGATCAGGATGAGCAAGTTCACCTTGGGGGTCCCGGCCGGTGTACCGCGCAGTAAGATACCGCCTGATGCGGTAAAGAGCGCCCAGAGCAGGATGATAAATGGAAAGTAATCGATTAGGTAGATGTGCAGGATCTCGTGCACCCCGGCACTCTTGAAGATGATGACGAACGGAATCGCGAAAACCAGTGCCCAGAAGGCCGAGACCTTTGGGAAGTGCTTGTGCCAGAAATGGGATGCTAGCAGGGGCCCCAGGGCAATGGAGAGGAGAATGCCCACAAAGGGAATCGTGCTCCACAGGGGCAATCTGGCGCCTAGATTCGCGTGATCACCATGTTCCCCACCATGACTTTCGTGTTCAGCGTCATGGCTCCCGGGCTCAGCGCTGTGGCCTGCACCTACGGCGTCATGGCCCTCGCTCGCGGCGCCGGGGCTTTTGCCCTCACCTCCGGTGCCAGCGTCGGCGTAGAGTGACAGCTCGCCGGAACTCGCTTGACTCAAGGCCGCGCTGGGTCCGGTTAAAGCCAACATGCCTACGACAAGCAGAACGAGAAGGGCAGGAAGTACGAGCCGTGCATGCCCAATGTGGTATATGCCCGACCCGCCCGAGACCGCCTTCATCAGCGATTTCTCCTCTCACGGTAATCCTCGTGCACCGCAGCCGATTCCACTGACCTGGCCCGACAATAGAACGGGCCATCAAAGCTCAGAAAACGACTCTCCTACAAGCGGAAAAGGGGAATGAGCGGCGATCTCAATGACTTCCCAGCGCTCGGACGCGCTCTACCCGAAGACTTCGAGCCCCGAGGGCATCATGAAGCACACCTTCAACGCGCACGAAATGGTGCACTTCAAGGGAGCCGATGTCTCTCAGGGCGCGGCTTCCCAGTGCGATGCACTCGAGTAGACCCGTATCATCTTCGAGTGTGAAGAAAAGGAGGGCAACACCGTCATCCCTCGTGTAGCGGCGCACTGCCGAAACAATGCCCTGCAGTACCACCATCTCTGGCCCCGGGGACAGTGATGTAATGGGTGTCAGGGCCTTGGGGCCTGCCGGAACCGGGAGGAGTTGGACCGGGTGCATGGCCAAGCTCATCCCCAGGATCCGCCGTTCGAGACGAGCGCGCTGCTCCGTGGAAATATCCCGCCATGGGCCGTTGGATATCTTCCCGGTTCCCGGAGCCCCCATCCCACTTAGGGACCTCTTGGCCACAGGCGGAACCGCCAGGGCCAGCCTACCCTGGTGCGGGGCATCCCTCCCAAATGGGCTCCCCTGCCGGTGCCCTATACGCAGCCACTTGCGCATTCTCCAAATCAGCTCGCCGCGCACCTGGCCAAACGCCTTATCGAACGCGCCCGATAGGAGCAGTGCCTCGAGTTCAGCAGTATTCGGGCGCACCCTGCTCGCGAAATCCGCCAGATCGCGGAAGGGCCGGGAGTGGCGCCCAGCAAGGATGCGAGCGACAATTGCGTCGCGCAGCCCGCGCACCTGGGTGAGCCCGCAGCGAAGCAGACCCGGATGGGTTCGGGCCTCCCAGCGCCACCCTCGCTGGCTTCGATGAATGCAAGGGGGGCGCAGCTGCAGCCCCATGCGCCGGGCCTCGTCGACGTAGACCCGCACCGGATACATGCCATGATGATGGTTGAGAAGCGCGGCAAGGAACCCCTGCTGTAGTGCACTGAGGCCTTCGCCTGCGTCCCCTGCGCCCGTCTGCGCAGCCGCACGGATCGCGCGTCGCAGCCTATCGGCCTCTGCGTGACTCACACCGGTGACCGCTGCAATCAGGCGCATGACATCCTCATCGTAGAGTGGTACACCATAGGTCAGCTTGAGGATGCCAGTGATCAGGGGATGGATCGGCGGGGGAATTGGCGCCCCCCCCACACGCTTGGCATATGCCGATTTCATTCCTGAAGAAGACGGCCCCGGCCGCACGAGCGCCAGCGCAACCGTCACCCCGCTCAGGTCGCACACGCGAAGCTGCCGCAGCAGGGATCGCATGGCGGGCGATTCGATCTGAAAGCAGCCGAGCGTTTGCCCGCGTGATAGTAGCGCGGCAGTGCGCGCATCGTCGTGGTCGATATGCTCTAGGTCGATCCCCACCCCTCCAGCCGCCGCCTGGGAGGCTTCCCCTAGCGTCGCCAGCGCCCGATTCCCGAGCAGGTCTATCTTGACGAGGCCCACCAGCTTGACTCCGCGCATGTCAAACTGCGTGATTGTCATGCCATTGGCCGACCGCTCAAGCGGGACAACCCTGCTGAGCGGACCATCGGAGAGCACAATGCCGCCGGCGTGAATCCCGATACCCCGTGGCAGACCACAGAGCCCGAGTGCCATGTGCGCCGCCCTGCGGATTGCAGGGTCCGCATCGCGCTGCAACCTCTGGAGCCGCTGGAGACCTTCATCGTTGCCGGCCGCAGGAGCGCTCGGTCCGCGCGGTGGCCCCCCAAGACTCCATCCAGGCAGACCTCGCCGCGCGTGTTGGATCCTCTCATTATCCAAACCCAGGGAGCGCGCAGCTGCCGCGAATGCCCCACGAGGTCTGAAGAACTGATGCGTCCCGATCATGGCAGCCCGGTTTTCTCCAAAGACTTCCAGCACATGCGTGATCACCTCATCCCGGCGATCCCATGCAATGTCGATATCTAGGTCCGGACAGTCGCGACGCAACGGATGAAGAAACCGCTCGAAGTACAAGCCATAACGGATTGGATCAACACTAGTTATGTCTAGGAGATAGGCGACCAGAGATGCCACGCCACTGCCGCGACCCACCGCGGGAATCCCCTGTCGGTGGGCCCAGTCGGTTATGCGGGCGGCGGCGAGAAAGTAGTCGACATACCCGAGCTGCTCGATCACCGCCAGTTCCTTCCCCAATCGCCGCCGCGCGACCGGCGAGCGTTCCAAGCCCCGCGCATGCAGTCCCTGCCGGCACCGCGCGCGCAATATCCCGGGGCCATCTGCTCCCCCCACGCCCCGTCGACGACCCGCCAGCAGCACCAACGACAGCATTACCAACAACAGCCCCACCAGCCGCTCGCTCTCCCCAGGTAGCGCTCGAACCCAACAGCTCCCGCCGGCGGATCACGCCTAGGAGACGCAGTAGTGGCCAGTCGGCCGCTGACCGGATGGTTGCCTCTGGAATCGCAACTGCTTGGATGCCAAGGCACGAGGCCGCATGTCTCAACTCCGCCTCATGCGGAGACGACCCGTCCAGGCCGGGCAGCAGCGCACACACGGACTCTCCCGGCAGAAGCTCACGAAGCTGCTCGAGCACCCCGGGATCATCACTGAGAAAGACTAGTCCATCGGCATTCCCCTCCAGGGCCGAAAGTAGAGCCCCGGAACCCCTGCCCTTTTCACGGCAGTGGACAACCCCGCCGCCCACCAGAGAAAGGAGGTGAGCCAGATTGCGATATCCGCAGAGGTCCTCGCACAGCGCCACAAGGCGGGGCATCCCGGTGGGTGTCGGCGGGACATTCCCGTGCGACGCGCTATGACCTGCAACGCGGCTTACCGCGGACCGCTCTCGCACATCGCGCGGCAGCGCAGGGGACAGCTCCGCGCCCAGGACCGCGCGGAGCCCGCGCGCCTCAGCCGCTTCGAGAAAGGGCAGGGCGCCGTAGAGATTGTCCCAGTCCACCAACGCGATGATCCGGTAGCCCGCCCGTGCTGCAATCTCCACCCACTGATCTGGCATCAGGACAGCTCGGAGCAGCGAGTAGGCGCTGTGGGCCAGGAGCCCCAATCCGTGGCTCCTCATTCCATTCGTGACTCGTCATTCCATTCGTGACTCGTTATTCCATTCCGTGACTCGTTATTCCATTCCGTGACTGCGCCACCGAGGTCGTGGATAGTTCATGCGTTCGTCCTGCCCTGCCGTCTACCGGGTCAGGCATGGTGTGCGCAAGACAAAGCCGTAGGCGTCACTTGGCAGATGATCCAACAGTTCGAGAGAAGGCCCACGCATGAGAGAGCGGAAGCCAAAGCGCTCACGTATTCCATCTACTACATCATCTAACTGCTTGTTGTGCCATACATTAGAGAAGAGCTGATCCTGAGAGAAGAGTTGCTCCTGCGGCGCGGACTTGAGTCGAAAGCGGCTGATCTCAATGCCGAGGTTCCGCACACCTATCCGCCGAGTTAGCAAGCCACCAAGCAAGGCACGTCCCGTCGAGAAGACGGTCTCTGTCGGGCATCCGTGAACGTCAAGGCGGCTACTGCGTGCGGCCGACCGACCATCAGCCCAGCGCAGGTGAATGCGCACGCGGCGGGGCTCGATGCCGAGCCTGCGGCCCTCGCTCGTAGCACGATCGGCCAGATAATGAAGCATCCCCTCAAGCTCCCTGGCCCTCGTCTCGGGCTGATCGAAGGAGGTCTCGCGCCTGACCGAACGCGGCATCTCATTGACCCGCAGCGCGCGCGTCTCGTTCCCGCGGGCCCGCGCCGCGATCGCGAGCCCAGCCTCGCCTAAGAGGTCCCGCAGCTGCGCGGGTGACAAGTCCCGGAGCTCTTGAATCCGGACCAGCCCCATCTCCCGAAGCAGCGAGGCCCTGCGTGGGCCAATGCCAGGGAGTTCCTCGATTGGACGCGAAGCTACGAAAGCGGCCTCCCCGCCGGGCCGCAGCCATGCGAACCCTCCCGGTTTCCCCAGGCGCGTGACCATCCGCGCAACCATGCGATTCGTTGCCAGGCCAAGTGAGATGCTCAGGCCGGTCTCTTCGCACACGCGCCGGCGCAACCGGTCAGCAGCTCGGATCAAATGTCCGTGCACGCGTTCGGTGCCTGAGAGGTCGAGTAGCGCATCGTCGAGAAAGGTCTCCATAGCGGGACTCAATTCCGCAGCCAGGTCAAAGACGCGCCGGGCGAAGGCGCGGTAGGTCGGCGCGTGCCCCGGCAGAAAGACCGCCTCCGGGCAAAGGCGGCGGGCCTCGTGCAATGGTGTCCCGGCGCGGATCCCGCGCGCTCGGGCTTCGTAGGATGCGCTGGCCGCAACCCCAGTGCCTACAACGACCGGCTTATTTTGGAGGCGCGGGTTGCGCAACTGCTCAACAGACGCAAAGAAAGCATCCACATCCAAGTGCAACACTGCCGGATGTGGGCCCCAAGGGGGACCGGCACCAAGGCGTCGCCCTGGCCGCGACCTTCGTGGATTCCTCAGCCCTCGTACATCACCGATTCCACCCGCCATGTGAGATCCCCCGTATCGAATCGCAGTTGGTAGATATCCCCGCTATCCGCCGTCACTGAGAAGTAGCAGAGCTGTCGCCGCCCCTCCCGATCCAGCCAGCGGCTGTTCACCCGCATCACGCGGACCCGGCTCCGTCCACGTTTGAAGAGCAGCGGGGTGATCTCCCCACCCCGGAAGTCCGCCCGCACCTTGATCGGTTCATCCAACCGCTCCGAGTGCATTGCAGAATCGCTCCTCCCGGCCCTCACCGACCGGACCTTCACCCTTGGGCAGCAACCTTTGGGGCGGTAACCCTTCGGGCTCGCGCGCCTCTCTGTCAGAACCGGCGCATGAGCCCCACTACTTTCCCTGCCATGCGCAAGGAGGGGTCGCCCTCGCAGACCCGCATCGTCTCGTAACGGGGGTTGGCGGGGCGGAGTTCGATACCCCAGGGGTGTTTGAAGAAGCGCTTGATGGTTACTTCCTGCTCCTCGCCCAGGTAAGCAACCACCAGGTCCCCGTTGGAAATGGTCGCAGCGGGATCCACAATCGCGTAGTCCCCTTCCAGGATCCCTTCACCACTCATACTGTCCCCGACTACCCGGACGCCGAACCGGCCCTTACGAAGCCCCAGGAAATCGGCACTCAGCTGACCTTCGATCTGCTCGACCGCAGTCAATGGAGACCCTGCCGCGACCCGGCCCACAATCGGGATCCCCTGATCGCGACGGACCTTGGGGTCCAACATCCAGCGCCGCCCACGGCGCCGCAAGCATCCCTTCGTCTCCAAGGCCTCCATGTGCTGAAAGACCGTCGCCGGGGAGGCCAAACGCAGGCGCGAGGCGATCTCTCGGATGGACGGGAAGCGCCCCTCCTGCTCCACGCACCCCAGGATCACCTCGAGGACTTCCTGCTGCCTGGGTGTTAGCTCTTCCGTGATCCCTCCTGGATCTGAGCGGGTCGCTTTATTTGTCCTCCCCGGCCCCTGCTGCCAACCCTGCTCACTCATGCCCGTTCACTGCCTAGGTCGATTAGCTCTGACAGCAGACTACCAAACAAACGTTCGGTATGCAACCCAAAAATGAGATCTTCGGCAGAATCTGTGGGTCGGAGAGGGCCACGGCGGACCACAGTTGGTGGGACCGCCCAGCGATACCCAGCGCCAGACAGCACGGGCCTGATGGCCCCCCTGGGCCTGACCGGTAGCCCGTTGTCACGTGCCAATCCGGTAACTGCTTGTTGTGCAACTCCTTACGCCTGTGCCCCGGGGCACAGGCGTAACTGCTTGCGCGATCATGGGTTACAGATGTGGCCCGTGTCAGATGCCAAGTGTTCGGACGAATCGGGAGGTTGGCGGGATCGCGGCATCCCGGGCGCGCACGTGCCGGGTCTCAATCTGGGCTGAGCCACGCAGTTCCAAGGACAAACCCGCATTCGACTTGGCGCCGCGGATCTGCTAACCTTGCCCGGTGTATTTGATGGTGGGCTAAACACCACCATTGTATGATCGTAGAGATGAATCGATGGAATCTTGCCCTGGAAAGGAGAAGAAATGAAACGCATCTTTATAATGATCCCCCTAGTGATCTTGCTCGTCTTCCCCCTGGTCTTGACTTCCTGTGGCGATGATGACGACAAGGGCGGCGGTACGGAGCCGGTTACCACAGACCTACCCGACATTCCGCAACCCGAGGTGAATCAGTCTGTCGATTTCCAGAGTCAGGACCAGACCGCGGTTCAGGCGCAGACCTTGGTCCAGGCACAGCTGTTTATGGCCTCGGGCATCGCAACGATGGGTGCAGGGTTCCTAGCCCCTGTCGCGGGAGCGGACTGGGGCAGCAGCACGAATGATTGCTGGACCTGGACCTATACCTATGGCGGGTGCACCTGGACATATGCGGTCTGCGAAACGACCGAAGGCTACGAATGGACGATGACCTTCAACGGGACCTGTTTCGATCCCGAAGATGAACCCGCTGTGAACTGGGTTGCCCTGCGCGGCTTCATGAACACCGACGGTACCGAGGGACATTTCTACTGGTATGAGGTCAACACGACAGATGTCGGCGGGGCATGGGAATGGGAATCCAACGCCGAGGGAAGACATTGCACCTGGACCTTCTATGAAGGCGAGATCGATCCGGCCAACGAGTGGGCCACCTTTACCTGGACGAAGAACGCTGACGACTCCGAGGACATGACGTGGGTCATGGAGGACAGTAAGTTCGTCAGCCATGTCTCCGCCGATGGCAATTCCGGATGGATGGAGTATTACACGAAGAACACTGGCGATTGGACCCTGTACTGGAAGATCGTCTGGAACGCTGACGGTTCGGGCTCCTGGACGACCTACGATGAATCGGGCCCAAGCACCCAGACATGGGATAGTGGGAGCTGATGATCGATGTCGTCCGAGCCGGTGAGCGACGCAGTCTGAGCCGGTGAGCGACGCAGTCCGAGCCGGTGATCCGGCATTTGACACGAAGGCCCCGGGGGTGTTCACAGGTGGGATTCCTGACCCCCCGGGGCCTTTCGTATGTTCACAACGCCACCTGGCCGGCAGGCGCTGGCTCTCTCACGCCTTGGCGCGTCCGCCGACCAGCCTGCGAAACCACCCCGCCTAGAAGCTGGCGATCTCGTGGTCGTCATCAAGCGGGATGATCTGCTCCGCCACCCTCTCTGACATCCCGCCCACCGGCTTCGTGGCGGGAGCCACTTTCGGCTGAGATGCACCCCTGGCCAGCTTCAGTCCTCCGCCCAGGACATGGAGCCCACCTGCCACATGGCCCGTCACGTTGGCCTGCAG
>JAGMDA010000629.1 GCA_023128935.1 Candidatus Eiseniibacteriota bacterium
GGACCTAACTTACACGCTCCTCTCCTTGCCGCTCTACCTCGCCGACCAACTCGACCGCCTTCTTCATGAACTCCCGTGTCGCAAGTGAAGCCCGAGCGATCGCCGAGACGCCGTGGATGCCTGCCAGAGAAATCGCGTCCCCCAGGGGACCGAACTCAGGTTCCAGGAAGAGCCGTAGGCGCACCCATGGGCAGATGCGGCCACGACCCCCAAGCCCCCCAAGCAATTGTGCCCCGGGGCACAATTGCAAGTCCTTGGGGCTCACGCCGATCTGGAGAAGATCCATGCCGAAGGGCTCGCGCAAGCCCTAAGACCCGGATTTCAAAGATGTGGCAAAGCGACTGCAACTATGAGATAACATGAATCATG
This sequence comes from Candidatus Eiseniibacteriota bacterium, assembly GCA_023128935.1. Taxonomy (GTDB): domain Bacteria; phylum Eisenbacteria; class RBG-16-71-46; order CAIMUX01; family WJJG01; genus DAOVQB01. Next base: position 370 of record JAGMDA010000629.1, read on the forward strand.
TTGGGGGATGGTGCCAAGAATATGCGAATCACATTCGAAGAATACTCCTTCAGGGAATGCGTTGAGAAGGATGAGGGCCTGGCGGCATTGCGTGCGGAGTATGCACGCAAGTCGCCGGAACAGCGGCGCATGGGCGCTGACTGGGAATATCACTCCGCAATTGCGGGCAGCATGTTCAATGACGCTTTGGCACGGGCCGGCCAGACCGGATTGGGTGGGCAACACTGGCCCGAGGGGGTTCTTGCCCTTGCCATCGACCCCCTTTTCGCCCCCGCGATTCTCACCGTCGGATCAATCGAGTATCAATTGGGGCGTGAGGATAAGGCGCTGGCGTTGTTCATGACATTGACGACCTTGCCGGCGGATGAACCGGACCTGCCGGTCATCATCGACAAGGCCGGCGACTTTCTCCTGGATGAAGAAGACTACGAACGCGCGCGCCAGGTATATGCAGCGGCGGAGAATGCGTTCCCCGATGTGGCGGTCTATCCCGTTGGTCTGGGCTACTGTCTGGGCAAGCTTGGGTTGTACGAAGATGCCCTCGCTAAGGCACGGCGCGCGGATGAGCTTGAACCCGACAACCACTTGCATCTGAACGATCTCGGCTGGACGCTGTATCAGGCGGGACATCTGGAACAGGCACAGGAGGCGCTCCAGAGGTCGCTTGAGCTGGCCCCGCCCGACTATGATCTTGCCCGTGGCAACCTGGAAGAGGTGCGAAAAACCTTGCGGAACGGACGAATACAACGCGTCCATGATGGATCTGCTCGGCATGGCGAAGAAGAGATCCATCGAGACATTGACTCGTGAGATCGAGCAGGAACTCATGCCCGGTCGGTTGCTACGAGAAGCTGGATGAATGCGACGACTCGGGCGCCAACTTGAGCACGTTCTGGGATGGACTCTTCTGTGGGTGAATCAACGCCAGGCCGACGGCACATTCCGGCGGATTGACCTGACCACAACCTGGAACCGGCAGGACGGTGAGTGGTATGGTCAGCCCAGCGGCGGCGCGGGGTGACAGCGGACGACGAGACAGCAGGTCCCGCAACGCAATCTGGACATGATGGTAAGGCGATAGCATCCGGCACATATGGTACGCGGTTGGCTAGGGAATGTCGGAGGAATCGAAACCAGGGAGGTCCTATGAACATGCCGGATCGCCACCGGAAGCAACCGGCCAAGGGTTATCACGTTCACGGATACCGCGATGCCGACCGGAACGTCGAGAACTTGTCAGTCAAGAACGCGGCTGGGGAGGTCGTGGCGAAAAGCGCCACATTGCCGCCTGAGGTTGCCAGCTTCTTGATGGAAATCGTGTGCGAATACGAAGAGCGGTTCGGCTCCGCACCACATCCCGAGATGACAATAGGGGAGGTCGCCGCGAAGATCGGTCAGCGGCTGCCTACACCGGAGGAGTTCCTCGATCAGAGCGTGCAAGCCATGAAGGCAGCCGGTATCCGCCCTGAGTTCATCCACGCGTTCGAGAAGACCGGACTACTGGTGTCCGAGGAGAATCAGCACCTAATCGATGATGAGGCCTTGCGGGAATGGCAGGCGGCCGTCGCCGAATACCGGTCCACCGCGCACTGATTCCAGTCGGTTCCTCGCTTGAAGCCCGGCCCGGTGCTCGCCAACGGGATTGCGGTCAGGCCATATGGGCGTGGTGGCACAGGTGTAACTGCTTGCGCGATCATGGGTTACAGATTTGGCCCGTGTCAGATGGCAAGCGTTCGGACGAATGGGGAGATCGGCGGGATCGCGGCATCCCGGTCCCGTACGTGCCGGGTCTCAATTAGGAATCGCATTATGCGCGGGAACATTATGTTTGCGTGCATAAGAGCCAAGCGCATCCGGTGTGGATGCCAGGTTCGACGACCTCACGGGCGCGCGCCAGGCGACCATGGCGACCTAGATCGCAAGAACTGATATGGGCTTGACAGGTGGTCTGTACTGATTATCCTGGAAGTGGCTTGGGTGACCTACACGACCTACATATGTCGTGACTGATGCCCCCTGGCTGATCTGCTGATCTAAAGAAACCTCCACGGCACGCGATACTTATGTGCGTGCCGCTTAGCGGCGCGATTTTCAGCTCTGCGCCGATGCAAGATGTTTTCAACACCGGAGCGTCCATGCAGCTAGGCCGCACTCACAGGGCCCAAGTTCAGATCCCGATCCATTTTTTCGCCCCGGATCGGTCGAAGACCTACATCGGCAAGACCATCGACATCTCCTCCAATGGCTTCTCAGTCCAGGTGAGGACAGACGATCCTCTTCCCACCATTATTGTGGGTGGTATCCTCCCGACCGAGGTCGCTGGAGATGAGATCCTCTGCAAAGCGCGGGTGATCTGGCAGGGCGGGTTGGCTGGAGGTCTCAAGAGAGCCAGCTACAAGATCACCTCCATTGCGCAGAAGAGCCAGGACAGACTGGATCAGCTCATTCAGGAATCGGTGTCAAATCTCATTGCCGAGCTTCAGGGGCTTCCGCTTTTCGCCGACTGCCCGCGTGAGGCGATCGAGAACCTGCTGCACCTGGCCCGGTCTCGCGAACTGCCCCCAGACTCACTGTTGTATGAGGGCCCATCTCCCCAGGGAATCGGCCTTTTCCTGATCCTCGAAGGCGACGTTTCTCCCGTTGAGCCACCAGGAAGCACAGACATTTTCGGTCCCGGCAGCGTGGTTGGCCAGTGGACCGATCCGGAAATGCCACCACAGCCCGCGGCGGTCAAAACCGGGCCTGTCGTCCGCATTCTCCACATCCCAATCTCACTGTTGCAGGAAGCAGAGCAAGAGATCCCTGCAATTGCCGACAGCCTTCGAAAGGCACTGGGACACCCCGTCGCCCGTGACGCGTCAGAGCCAAGTCGACCCCGGCGGCGGAAGCTGGGATTGAATCTTCTGAACGAACTCCAGGAAATCCCAACTCTCCCTGTCGTGTTCAATGCAGTCATGGACTGTGTCGAGGATCCGGATGCAACATCCAAGGACCTGGCGCGGATCATCCGCAAAGACCAGGCACTGGTCACCAGGGTTCTAAAGACGGTCAATTCCGCACTCTACGGCTTCGGCCGTCAGATCAGCTCGGCTGAAGAAGCTGTCATCCTGCTGGGCATGAACCAGACGGCAAACCTGGCTGTAACTGCCATGCTCCTCAACTCGCTGGTAGACCCAAGGCATCCCGAACGCCGGCCAGAGGGTCTCTGGGAGCATTCACTCGGCACCGCCTACATTGCTCAGGCCATAGGGGAAACCCTGCAAGGCAAGGTCGGGGCAGCCAGCCGGTGGGCAACCGCCAGCGCCAGAACCTCGGCGCGTGGGGCACAGGAAAAGACCGCGATCTCCCCAGCAGGCGCTCCGGCGGCTCAAATGGAGCAGTCGCCTCCTACCCCACAGGATATGAGCGCTCCATCGGTCAGTAGGCTTCCGATCGCCATCGACAAACTGTTCACGTGTGCGATTGTGCACGACATCGGCTTGCTTATCCTATACGTGAGGTTCCCCAAACACTTCGCCATCGTGCGGGAAGCAATCTCGAAGCTGGGCAGTTTCCATCGCGCCGAGCGGGAACTCATCGATATGGATCACTGCCAACTGGGCCACCGCATAGCCCAGGCCTGGAGACTCCCTGAACCTCTTCCGACCGTCATCGCTGAGCACCACCTGCCACAGATCTGGGCCGCAGAGATCAAGGAACCAGAGCGGCTCCTTGAACTACTGCGGGAAGATCCAGTCGTCACGCTAATCTCCCTGGCGGACCTGATGGCACGCCAATCGGGCATTGGTCTTCAGCTGGACGAAGAGCCGCCCGCGATCCCGGAGGCCTTTCTCGAGGCATTGGGGCTGACTGAAGAGGATGCTGGAGAGATCCTCTCGGAAGGCGCTATGATCAAGGAGAAGGTCGAACTCTTCTTCCGCGGAATGACTGCCTAGCCCTGACTTCAGGCTAAGCCCAAAATCCCTCTTCTGCCCTCCACACTTGGCACCGCATTTGCGACGCACATCGGATCGGAACCAACAACCAACAACCAACAACCAACGACCAACGACCGGGGCCCCCATGCATGCCCCGGGGGGGGGGGTAGGGAACAAGCGTTTGCCGGCCCACCCACCAGGTCACGCTGACCCCCAGATGCAACCGGAGGGATGAGATGATCCGTTTCCAACTCGTGAGTCTAAAAGGAGGGGTGCTCGGCGTCCTTCTGGTGTGGGCCGCCTCGTGCTCCCCCTCCCCGGAAGAGGTGCCGCTCCCGGATACGACACCACCGAATATCTCGATCCTCTTCCCAAGGGAAAGCAGCACCGTCGTCGATACCGTCCAGGTAACGATCCAGGCCTCGGACGATCAAGGTGTCGCCCGCGTGACGCTGCTCGTCGACGGGGCGACAGAAGAGGCTCGCTATGCGCCCCCGTGGGTTTTCTTCTGGGCCACGGGCGCATTCGCAGATAGCTCGGTTCATTGCCTTCAGGCAGAAGCAGTTGATCAAGCAGGCAACCTCTCATTATCTGCAGAGCGATTCGTCAGCGTGCTTCACAACAGCCCGCCAGTTGTACGGATCCTCTGGCCTCCGGACGGACTCTGGATTGACCTGGATTGTCCATGCGAGGTGTGGCTTTGCCAGGCCGAGGATCCTGAAGAGGGGAGACTGGAGGGAGACGAAATCACCTGGTTTCTAGACGGGCTGGCGCTTGATCAGCATGGCCTTTCGATTCTCCCATCCCCTCTCTTGGAAGGCCCTCACGAATTGGCAATCGTCGCCGCCGATGCCTGGGGAAGAGCTGCCCGGGCCGAAGTGTCGATCACTGCCTTCCGCTACCCTGGTGCCACAGATCCAGCTCGAACAATGGAGAGATTCTTGTGCGCCCTGCGGGCCCGCGATGCGACCGTCGCCGCCGACTGCCTCTCTGACGCGTTCACGCTCGTTTTCCCTGGTGCCG
>JAGMDA010000063.1 GCA_023128935.1 Candidatus Eiseniibacteriota bacterium
CCAGGAGCCGCAGTGCCTCGTAGACTCGCTCCTTCAGGTCCTCGCTGACCCCCTGGGCGTACTCGCGGCTCTCCCGCAGCACCCGATCCAGGAACTCAGGGAAGGCAGCGTGGCGGAAGAAGAGGTAGAAGTACTTGAAGTCCTCGACCTGGCCCTGCCTTAGAAGGTTGATCAGGTCCACCTCGTAGTAGGAGTCCAGGCGGAAGCTGGACTCCCGGTGGTAGAGACGCCACAGCCGCCCGTTGGTCAGCAGGCCCCAGTCACGGCCCGTGATTCGCAGGTAGTAGTCAATCTGGTAGCTGGGGTTGGCATTGGAGAAAGCGTCGCCCGCGCCGCCGGTCAACCGCCTGTCGAGGGAGCGATCCCAGCGCTTGGCATCGGCCACGGCAAGGGCAGTTCCATAGAACTCCGCCGTGCCCAGGTGAGGGAGGGCAGTGCGCCGGGTCGCTTCATCGGGGAAGAGGGCGTAGTCGGGTGTGCGAGTGCCCTCTGGCGAGGGGAGCGAGGCCCCGACGTGGTAAGTGTGGTCCAGGAGGTCCAGGATGGGGCGGATCCACTCATCCTCCAGTGCCGACTCGCTCAGAGCGGGACTCAGCAGGGGGCGCTTGTCGGCGTGGAGTTGGTGGAGGGTTTCCAGGGCCTGGGCTGCCTCTGCGTCAGTCTCTCTCCAGCTCGGCTGTCGAGGCAGCAGCGTGTTCAGATAGTAGTCGGAGAAGAGGTAATGATTGCGATGCTTCTCCAGGGGCAGAGTGAGTTGTTGCGGCGAAGCAGACATAGTTCCTCCCAGGTGGTTGGTTCTCCCCACGAACGTTATGTGGCCTGTATCTCCTGTACAACCCAATCAAGTATCTCAAGGAACTGTTTGAGAGCGGACTCATCCTTCAGGGCAGAAAGGGGAATGCTTGGAAACCGGGTAATGGCATCGTGAGGGAAGGCAACACCTGACATTTCATTAAGACGCCTCAGTAACTCTAAGCGCTTGGTCTCATCGTTGAAAGGTGGTAAGTTCTGCATATACTGAAAGCGGATTGCAACGTAGCCAGATGTCCACACCCCAATCAGCGAGCGGGCAGGCCTGTTTTCCAACGCTGGAGCGAATGACCCAAATTGCTTTCCTTTACCCCACGATATTAGGAGCTCTTTAGTCTTCGACCATTCAAGAATCTTTCTAGCGACTTCAGCCTCATCAGCATCCCGCCTTTCCAATTCTTGCAAGAAGGAGGATTCATCCCACTGCCTTACCTCACGACGGGCGCTCGATTTCTTGCGTTGCGCTTCCGCAGTCTGGCCGATGACTCTCGGAACGAGAGTCTTGAGTCCTCGACCAACGTATTGTCTGATCTCGACCGCTAACACCTCCGCCGGATCCATCTGCTCGTTCAGGAACTCCACAATGCGCTTGAGTTCGGGAGGGATCTCATCGGCGACGAAGACCAACCTTATCCGCCCCGCTCGCAAATTGGTCTTGACCTGGCCCCAGAACACCTCGACCGCCGCATCGTCATCGAAATCAGCTTCAATCAGCTCTGCCACTAACTGGGCCGGATCGTCGCCCTGGCTGTCGCAGGCAGCTTCGAACTTGGCGCGGATGGTCTCGACCGGCCAGTAGACAACGGCATTGGCTGCATAGTCGAGCATCTGCCCTACCACCTCACGCCGGATACGAGTATCGCTGCTTCGTTTGACCTCCACCAGGGTTGGAATCGCATCCTGGTCGAGGAAGAGGTGGTCCAGCGACCATCGGCCGGTGCTGTCCTCTTCCCCAGGCACACCGAATTCCCGAGACACCAGAAGCCATCGGCGGGGCGCCACCTGGTCTATCTGCTCTCCAGCCAATAAGTCGGGATAGTTCTCCAGCAGCGTCTGCAGCAGGTCTTCGCTAGTGTAAGACTGTTCGCTCAAGGACTGCAGCGTGCCATTCTCCTCAAGAAGGTAGATTCTCCCGCTCGTCATTTCGCTCTCTCATCCCTTTCGCCGCAACGGATACGCAGCGGATAAACGGATGTGCGCTTCTTCATTCGCTTATCCGCTGTCCATCC
>JAGMDA010000630.1 GCA_023128935.1 Candidatus Eiseniibacteriota bacterium
CATCTGGCGGCCACATGGCACGTGGATCACACATGCCCAGTCAGGCCAGCCGAGGGATGCGCTATGTATGAAGGCCTCCGACTGACTCACTCGTGGTCCCCCAGTGATGCGCTTACCAGCCGGGCGATCTGGGCGCTGAGGTCCGCGAACCCCTCGGGATCCCATTTCTCCATTCCTGCCTCGATTAGCTTTGCGCGGGCCCCCTCAAGCAGTTCCAAGCCCTCAGCAGATCGGCCCTCCGCGAGGGCAATCTCACCCAATTCCCGTAGAGCAGACCCGACCCACTCCGCGGTATCAGGGGTGGGGTTTTCCTCGTAGCGTTGCTCGGCCCACTGATAGGTTGCCTCCATCCACGTAGCAGCCTGCTTCAGCTCTCCAACCATCCGGCAAGCGTGTCCCACCGACCAGTCTGCCACGAGCTTGGCGTGATCGCTTCCGCCCTTCCAGTGGTATTCCCGGGCCTTGATCAGGGCATCCAGGCTCTCGTCATTTCGTCCAAGATCCTCGTAAGTCCATCCGAGGTTGTTCCACAGCGGGCCCAACCATTCATCGAATCCTCCCGCCTCAGCAGCCCGGATCCCCTTCAGGCCCCAATTGATCTGAGCCTCGGGTTCCGCGGCGATGGCAAGCATGTGTGCCGCGTTCACAGCACGGCGGTGGAGATCATGTATAAGGCAGTAGTTGTACAAGTTCTCAAACGTAGCCGTGGCAGATTCTCGGTTGTCTTCCTCGCGCTGATAGACTCCCTTCACGAGAAGGTATCTGGACCAACCGCGGGGCTCGTCGCTGCTTGCCAGTGCAGCTGCGCGCTCGAGCCAGGGTTTCCCTTCCTCTCCGAGATTGCGGATGCTATAGGCGCGGGCGACCTGGGCGAGTGCCTCAACGTGATTGGACGTATGCCCCTCAGTCTCAGCGGCCGCGGCTGCCAGCTCGTAGGTTTCCCCAGCTTCCCCGTAATTGCGCTCACGGAATAGCGCATCGCCCTGTTCGAGCAGTTGGCCGCTTTTGGAAGGTGGTGGGCCAGCAGTTTCATCACCCGAGCCGCTCCGTGAATGGATGCAGGCACCCAGTGCGAAAGACAGAACTAGAGATCCAATGAGCGCCCCCCTCTTGCTTGGAGATTGAAGGATGCTCGTTATCATTGGAAACCTCCCTTGCCGTGTCGGATGTGGCCTGAAGACCCCGGATCCGAACCTTCAGCCTACGCCATCTCAGGGCCGACGCGAAGGGCCTTTACTGCTCGATTACCGGCGTAGTCCGAAGCGATGATCTCAACTTCGCCGGGACGCGGCAGCACAACTCGCCAGATCTCGACGCGGTCCTCGCGGGGACCCTCGTCCGGCGCGGGTTCGATACCGAGGTAACGAGCAGCGCGCAGCTCCACTGCTCCGTCATTCCGTTCCCGCGGACGCCCCACTAAGGGTCTCTCATCTTTATCTGGCTTCTCCCCGCGAGTGCCATCTCGCATTGAGCGGATCGGATGCCGGAAGAAGATATCAGCCGGGGTTGACACGCGCGGCTTCTCTTGGCTGGAGCCGGGGTCAGACGGTGAATGTGGCGAGAGCGGCTGCGAGTCGAGGGACGGGGTGGCTGAGGAGTTGGAGGATGAGGGCAACGGGGGCGTGGAAGGAAGCGGTACCGGTCTTTGCTCCGGGCTTGCGCCTGTCTTCCCGTCCATATCCCTTCGGGGCATTCGAACCCTAACCGATCGGATTGCCACTCGTTCTGAGACACGGATCATCAACTCGCCGCCGCGGTGCCCGATCGCGCTCGAATCAACCTGCTCGATGACCGGCTCACTGAGGAAATCTTGGAGCGCGATATGGTATGGCGAGTAGCCGCGGAGTGTCCTGGAGAGACTCCGGAACGCCTGCCTGTGACGAGCCTCGCGGGCGAAGCGGACCGCTTCCTGGAACTTGCTGAGGGTCTTCTCCAGCTTCGGGCTGCGTTGGTCCCGCCGCCCTCGTTTCTTGGGGCGCCGGGATACGATCGTCCGGTCTCCCCTGGTCCGGCAGACCAGGTCTCCCACCCTGCCACTCAGGCCATCCAGGATGGTGCCCTTCTTGGCAATTGCCATGACCTTTCCCCTTCTCTCATCGGGCCTCCGTCGCCAGATCGGTGGTACGGGGTTGCCGTCCACGTGCTATCTAATCGTTGGAGCAACAAGTGATTGCACTAATAACGGTAGCAGGACGGTTTCATGACGTTTTCATGTCTGTTTCAGATCGGTTCCATGGTATTCCCTCATGTGTATCGGTTCAAGGGAAAACCGAGATCGGGAGGGTGGGGGTAGATGGGAAGATCTGGCGGAGAGGGCAGGGGGCCCAAGGAGCTTGCGTGCCCCTTCCGGATCAGCACCTGTCCCTGAGGGGACAGATTGGGAGTTCAAGCGCGTCTGGTTTCGGGCTGCAGCGGGGGATGGGCTAGGATGGCGGCAGATTCTGCCAAAGGCGTAATTGCCGTTCTTGGCAGCAGTTACGAGCCTGCGCCTGGGGGAGGCGAGGCCATTTCATCCCGACGGCTGCCCGTTCGGCATGCCCCTTGCCCTCCCAGGATCCAAGCAACGACGATCATGACAAAAACAGAGGAATAGGAGGAAAGAGAGATGAATGAGACAAGGCGATCCGATGGCCGTCAGAAGCGCTCGAGAGCCGCCTGGATACTGGCGTTTGCCATCGCGGGTGCTCTCCTGATTTCCGTGTCAGCCAACGCCAGACCTCGCCGTATGATTGTGGTGCACCGCCCGTGGAAGCCCGCTGTGGTCATCAAGACAGTGAGACCGATCGCGCTCAGGCCGATTGTGGTCGTGAAGACTGCTCCGCCCAAGCCGGCGAAGAAGGTGTGGGTGCCAGGCCACTTAAAGCGGATACGCCCCGGCAAGCGGATCTGGGTGCCCGGTCACTGGAAGGTCATTCGCACTAGGTAGGCATCAGCCCCATTGACAGAGAGAGGATGCACCATGAGCGAGCACTGGAGTGAGAGCCTGAGGGCGAATGAGTGGGCCAGCCGGTACAACATGACCCTCGAGGAACTGGAAGGCCAGGCAGCAGGTGACTGCGAGGACAACCGCGTGGACAGCTCAGAGACCACCTATTGCCACCCGGAGGTCCTCGTGAAGACCGGCGACTGTTTTGATGATCCGCCCATGGAAGGGGCGGACTCGCTCGCGGGGGCCATGGTACTGGATGTGGTTGTTGAGGCCTCCCTCGATCTCGTTGCGGAAGGCGGGCTATAGGCCGGAG
>JAGMDA010000631.1 GCA_023128935.1 Candidatus Eiseniibacteriota bacterium
CCCAGATTCGCTCCGCAGGAGAATCACTCCTCCAGACCCGCTTGACGTCCGGGGCGCCACCGTGAGGGTAACAACAATGCCGACTCCTTCGGCAAAGTCCCGGACCCCCGGCGGGATCAAGACCTCCTGGACTACGGGAATGAATACCTGGGTGAATAGCGCGGTAGGTGATGGCTCCCGCAGACTGGTTTCCGGAGGGCTGTCTGGCCCAGAATCAGGTGTGTTAGGGAGGATGGCCTCTGACATGATCCCTGTGGCGACAAAGACGTTGGCGGCAGAACGGATGAGATCGACATGCGCCGGATCGGGGCGGGTGTCCGGGTCCCACATGCTAAGCGATTCGCGGAAGAGGGGTGCGACTTCAGGCAGGTAGTAGCCCGAGTCGTCGAAGGATTCGTCCAGGTATAGTACGAAGTGCGATATGGACACCAGGCGAGCGAGAGGCAGGGCGCATTCACTCAAATAGCCGCGGAGCCGACGGAAGTAGCGTTCAAGCTCGATTATATCTCTGTCGAGCGACTTCATTTGCTCACAGTGCTGCTGACGCGCCACGATAGCCGATTGCGGCCGGTGATTCGCACCACTCTTCTCTACCTCAATCTCAGCACGCACTCGGGGTGAGTGTCAACCACGGAGAATTCCCTAGGCGCTGAGGCATGGAAAGCCTTTGGGGGAACGGGTCAAACCGATCTCTAGGGTGATCGTGGGAGGGGCTTTGTTCTGCGGGCCAGCCTGCGCACCACTAACGCTTATGTGTCCGGGATGCGAACGTGATCCTTGGGTCGGGAGGCCCATCAGTTTCGTTTGCATTGGACCCTAACGCGCTCCCCTCTGTCCTGTCAGAGAACGCCATATAATCCGAAAGCTTCCACCCCAGATCTGCGTGGTAGATGGAGGATCAGGTGCGCTCCGTCCCGCGTTGTTGGAGGCTGAATAGAACTGCGCATGCTTGGTGAAGAAGTATCGAGTCCCGATGGAGGGCGGCCCCGCTTGGGCGCGATTCACCAGATTCAGGTGGATGGGAGGCCCCATCGGTACTCCCCACACACAGATCAAGATGCAGTTGCGGCGGGTAATCATTCTTGGCGTGTACGGGCCCAGTTTGCCAGTTTAGCAGTGAATCCGCTGTTTGCTGTTGCTGGACCGAGGAGTAGAGGAGGGCATTGCAATGACAATGTATAAGTTAATCACGGTCTTGGTGTTCGGGACTCTTGTCGTGCTCCAAGGACCGGCAGCCGCTGAATTCTCTGTACTGTGGCGGACCGAAACTCCGTCCGTCCGTTGGCCTGCATATGCAGCCTACTATCTTTCTGGAAACCAGGGCAATGGCAACGTAGAAAGGGAAGAGGCTTATGGCATGCTGACAGACAGTCCCGCGCCATTCATGTTGGTTCAGAGGGAGGGCGGGGCCGTTGAAGTCCTTGATCTGTCTACGGGGATGCCTCACTGGATTAGCAATCTAACAGATCCTCTCCCCCACTACATATATGACGCTACTTATTTCCGCGTGCTGTACATGGACGTTGACAATGATCAAAGAGACGAAATCGTTCTCTATTGTGCCGGAGAGGGGATAATTTGCATCGACTGGCAAGTCGGCCCCGGGGGTGCTATTGGCGAAGACGGTCCTGGCGCCGGTACCAGCCTCATGCAGAACGCTCCCAACCCAGTCAGTGTCGGAACGACAATCAGCTTCACTCTGGCAGCGACCGGCGACATAGACCTTCAAATCTTCGACGTGAATGGCCGTCTCATCCGAAACCTGATCGACGGAAAGCTACCGGCAGGATTGCATCGCATCGCTTGGGATGGTCTGGATAATTCGGAGTACCCTCTAGCATCGGGAACCTATTTCTACCGGCTTCGGGTTGATGGTATGGCCGTAGACACAAAGACGGCAGTGGTTTTGAAGTAGTACGTGCGCTGGCAGATAATGTGCAAGTTTGTTAGTCTGAGGTTCCTCGCCGCAAAGAGCGGTAATTGCCCTGATGTCAAAGAGATAGCCAACAAGTCAGGTGCACGAGTCTGACTACACCCTGATAGTCTCAAGCAGTTTACGGGCGCGTCGCTGTTTTGCATTGGGGGTGGTGACGATCTCGAAAGTGGGAGCGTCATCACCAGCGCCCGGGACACGGCAGACGTTGCGAACAATCTGGCTGAGTAGTTTGAGGAGCGTCTGGAAGCTGTGCACTTCTGAACCGTCGTCGAGGGCCTTCGACTTGACCTTGCGCATTGCCCCGTCCGAGCGCTTGGCCGGCGCAACGGGGTCACGGTGGCTTTTTGCCAACTGGTCCTCGTCGGCAAAAAGCAATGGACGCCACGCCTCGCGCATATGCCACTCGACATAATAGGCAAGCATGCAGAGAAAGATGTGCGATCGCACCCGGGTTTCTAGCCGATGACGAATGGGGCGCACTTTGAGGTCGACCGTCTTGAGGGAACGGAAGGCTCGCTCGACCTGACTGAGACGCTTGTAGCCACGTACCGTGTTCTCGGCTGATAGGCGCTCAGCAGGCGTGCTTGTGCGCACCACGTAGATACCGTCCAGCGCGGCTTCCGTCACCACCTTCTCGTTGTCGATGTGGAAGTCAAAGCCATCGTCGCGGATTTCCAGTACAAAGTGTTTGGCGACCTTGTACTTGTTCATGACTTTTCCGACCCGAACACCGATCGCATCCTGGCCTCCAAACTTGCCTTGTTCCACCAAGAAGCGGACCTTGCGCAGTTCTTCGCAGACACTCTCGAGGGCCGCCTCTGACGCTTTCTGGCTGTCCTCGATGCGATAGTCAAAACCATCTGTGCCGATGTCGGTCGAGACGTACTTGGCAACCCTGTACTTGCGGAGGGTCCTGTCGATTCGATCGCTGATCTTGCTTTTCCCCACAAGTCTGCCGCGCTCGATCAAAGAGCGAACGTTCTCGACCTCACGCTGGATGCTTTCGAGCACTGCTGCGGCGGCCTGCCCTTTGTCGGCAACGTTGAAATCGAAGCCGTCGTCGCTGATTGAGAACACAAAATACTTGGCGACCTTGTACCGCTTGACGATGTTCTCAGCGCGCCGACGAATCTTCTCTGCCCCGCGGAGCTTGCCGTGCTCGACAGTGGCGCGTGCTTTCTCGAGTACCTGGACAGTTGCCTCCAAAAGCGACTGGCGTTTGCGCGATCGCAGCTTGGCCAACGCCGGGTTGCGACAAGCCACCAACCGTTCCCCGGGATAGTCCGGGACGATCACCTCGAAGAGATTCCGCTCGTCGAACAAGCCGAGCTGGACATGACCGTCATCGACGAGCTTGCGAATCTGCCCGGACTTGAGCGCCGTGATCCAGTCGATCCCTTCCTGGCCTCGAAGCTCCTCGTCGATGAGCTTCTGCGAAATCATGCCGCGATCACCTACGAGCACCACGCTTTTGATGCCGAAGCAATCTCGCATCTTCTCTACTTGCGGCATCAAGGTCTTGCCGTCCGACTTGTTACCCTCAAACACTGACACTGCGACCGGGCATCCTAGATCGTCGGTGAGCAAGCCGTAATTGACTTGAAGCTTGCCCTTCTTGCCATCGCGGCTGAGCCCCAGGGCGGCCAACGGACACGTGACGCCCTCGAAATAGCTGGAGGTCAGGTCGTAGAGCACCAGACCGTCCTCTTTGAGGTGTCGCCCCGCCAGCTTCTTCTCGATCGTATCCTGTCTACCCAACAACCAGTCCATCGCGTCATACAGGTCATCCTCATCGACATCTTGGAGATCGAGGATTTGAGGGAGCGTAGTGATGTTCCACCACCGCGTATTGGCCAGTTTGCTGTTCTGCTCGTTGTCAGGCTCCAGGATCCGGCCCGCCACCATGGCCAGGACGATGTCACGATTCCGAGATCGGCGTGAGGCAATGAGTTGCTCAAAGCCCAGCCGCTTCATGGCTCTCATGACTGCGTCCACATGGCCGTGATGCCAGGTGTCGACCTTCTCGAACGCGTCGTCGGTGGAAACGAAGCACTCACCCTTGAGCGACCGGCGAATCAACTCAACGACATGCTCCGGAAGGTGGGAGAGATTTGCCAGGGTCTGGTTCTTGACTTTGCCATCTTCTCGATAGCTTCGCCGGAGCAGATGAGCCCGATAGACCCTGTCCTTGTATATGCGCTCTGTCGTGACGACGTGTGCCGCTTTGCCCCTGTGCTTCATGAGGGCAGAATAGCCGAATGCGACGCCCGTGTCAACAATATTAGTGACGACACAAGAAATCGCCACAAAGACCACTGTTCTCCCGTTACTATCGGGTACTATGTATGTAGTTGATCTAGATACAACGCGTTATCGCATCACAAAACCGAAGCACAGGACAATGTCACTGCAACAAGTACACGACACACTTTAGTGACTACCAATGAGCCAGAAGAAGGGCGAGGAGAAAGCTATAACCTAATATCTCTTCATGAGTTGCATGCAGTGAGTTGGCATGCAGGGGGAAGAACCTCAGGTTAGTGCGCTTGTGCGCTAGTCTCCTCGAGGAATGGCCTGCAACCGACCTGCTCGGTGTCGGCCCGGACGATTTCGGCGTCGAGTTCGCCAAGGTAGGCGGCGCAGTTCGATGGCGAGCGGAGGTCCCGGTTGCCATCACCGGTGAATGTCCCATCGGTCAACTCGATGATGTCCCCATCAATACAGGCGTCGATCGCCTCCTGGATCGTGGGGGAAGTCCCCCGGTCCCCTCTGGGTTGACGACGTAGGTGGCCGCCGTAGCCCGCGAGCTGGTGGGGTTCATCTGGGCGGTGATGAGGAAAGGCTTGCTACGCGAGAGGAAGCAAGAGCTGGAGCAGGAGATGAATCGCTGTCGGACGGTTTCACCGGTGAGCGTATAGGACAGCTGAATCGTGAGTGCTGATGAGCGAGAAGGACCTGGGAGTTCCAGGCGGCGGATGGCAGGGGCACGATCCGAAGGATCCCCCATTGCCCTATGTGACCCGGAGTGCAAGCTGCGGGCATCCGCGAAATTAGACTGGAGGCCTTTGCGACGGAGAACGGTCATGCTGGCTCTGCACCGGGCAACCGGTGTAATC
>JAGMDA010000632.1 GCA_023128935.1 Candidatus Eiseniibacteriota bacterium
TTCAGGATCTTCGCGCGGGCTTCCTCTGAAAGGGTCAGCAGTAGCTCGGTGTATTCTAGAGTGCTGAGAATGGCAAACTTGCTCGCATAGTAGATGATGATGAATGAGTCTTGCGGGAGAAGGTAATCGCGAGCTCGGCTGCGGGTACGACGGTTCAACTCCTTCCGACCTTTGCGCAGAAAATACAGCTGAAGCAGCGAGTAAGAAAGGAGCACAAAGGCAATCTGATTCACAACCAAGTTGAAGTTAGGAGATGTGAAGTTGGCCAGGTCCCAGAAGCACTTGACCTGCCGGTGTTCCTCTTCAATGAGGGTTCTCAAGGCGTATTCCGTACGGCGGGCAGCAGGATCATCGCGATGTACCAGTGGCTTGGTGTCGAGGAGCATCCACAGGTGCTCATGGCCGTCCGCGAATGTCTCCCGGTTCACGATCAAGCACAGAGGCAGCGGACATCTCTCCCATCGGAACCCACGTATGCCTGCGACTTCTGATCGCACCAGGACTTTGTCAGGTGAAGGAGGTGGCTCCTCCTTCTTTCTCTCTCGTAGGGTCTTCTGTCTCTTCTTCTCTCGCCTGCGCAACTCCTCCGGCATCTCCACCGGTCGGGGAATGGTCACGGGCTTCGTCGGCTCAGCCTCGTACGGCATGAACCGGATGTCCCCTCCTTTCAAAAGTCCAAGGGCATCCTGGTACAAATCCATATTCACACGCAGAGGGATCAACACGTCGATGCCGTGCTCCTTCTTGCATCTGCCTATCTCGGCGCCATCGATGAAACCACGGTCCAGAATCAGCCGCTTGATCACGCCTCCACCGACGGCAGCCACGACCTCCCGGACCAGATCGTAGAGCACCGGGCACTCCCCCGCGTTGCCTGGCAGCACCCGCAGACCCATGCAGAAGAAAAAACTCCTGTCCCGATCCGTGTGCAGAAGGCTGACCATCTTGTAACACCGGCGCCACTGGCATCGCTGCAGCTGAGCACGGGTCATCTTATCCCGCGCCTCTTTGCTCACCGGGTGCCCGTGTTCGTCGAAGAAGAGCCGCGTCGAGTTCTCGTAGTTCGGGTTGTCCGGGACGAAGATGTAGGAACCATCACCGATGAAGATCCCATCGGGGTCGAAGGCCTTGTGCTTCTTGAACGTTCGCACTACGTCCCGGTTGTACCACTCCAGCAGAGCCTCTGCTTCCGTCTTCTTGGAGAACTTCCTCAAGAAGTCCTTGTCGCAGGGAGTTTGCCGGTCGTAGTAGTTCTTCTCGTTGAACCCGTTGCAGGCCAGCGTCACGTCGCCCGTCTGGGGATGTTTGACCTTGCGGCCTAGCTCCGGACCAAATGCGTTCAGCATTCCTCCGCAGCGAACCACGTAGGGATAGGCGTTATAGCTGTGGACCCCGTGGAGCCTCATCGAGATATCGCTTGCCATGTAGAACCAGACCGGCACATCCGGCTCTTTCTTCGACGGGGAAGGAAAAGTCCTCGCCAGTTCCATCAGGATGTTCTTGGCGCCGATGTAGCGGAAGAACTCCGTCTCCATCACCTCGCTCACCCCGTCCAGATAGTCGAAGCACCCTTGTCGGAACTGCTCGATGACAAACTTCTGGTCTCTTTCGAAGATGTGCACGTCCAAGCTACACCTTCTTCCTGCGTGCAGTGTCGATTTTGTCGATGAGAGCAATCATCTCAAGCTGCAGTTTGATGAGCCGCGCCCGCGCCCTTCTGAATTTCTGGTAGCGCTCGGTCAAGCTTCTGACCTCGGTCAGCTTGCCCTTGGGAATGGTCCGTATTCGTGTGCTTCCATCCTCGCTCCAGCTCAGCACCATGGAGGCGTGAAGTTCCCCCGTAGCACAGCGGCAACCCGGCTTGCCGCATTTGCGCTTCATTTCGTAGACCGTTCCCTTGGTCATGGGCTTTCTGTCCATGAAGATATCCAGGAGATTTTCGATCTGTTCGTGGATCCGCCGCAACCCCTGGCGGGCTCGGCTCAGGTTTTTTCGAGCGCTTATCTGCATGCCTATTGTATATATCGCATACAGATTTGCGCTTGTCAAGAAATAAAGTTGAGGCTGACGAGAAAAATTCCTAGGCTGGGAGGTGGTGCCTACGTCGGGCCGCGTGCCTGGCGGGGCCGCGATTGTGACTCAATACTGTCTGAATTGCAGCAATCGGAGGTATGCCTCACTTGGGAACAGGTACACCGATCGCTCGCAGCACTGCCCGCTCGACCTGCCTCATCTTTGCGCCAGAGAGCGCGTTGCCGAGTGACCGGGTGGAGAGGATTTCCCTACGAATTG
>JAGMDA010000633.1 GCA_023128935.1 Candidatus Eiseniibacteriota bacterium
CCTTGCTCGCCAGGGAAAACAAAAAGTTCCGCTACGTCGACGTGCGGAAGGGCGGGCGAGCATCACAGTTCGAAAGCGCAATCGAGTGGCTCCGCAAGAGCGGGCTCGTGCATCCGGTCGTCAACATCACAACATCGAAACTGCGGCTCAGTGGATACTCCGACAATCGCAAGTTCAAGCTGTACATCATGGAATCGGGGTTGCTCGGGGCGATGCTGGACGTCGCCTCCAGCACCATCGTGACGGGGGACAAGCTCTTCTCAGAGTACTGCGGCGCATTCGTGGAAAACTACGTCGTCACAGAGCTGGTGAAGTGCGGCTTTGAAGACTTGTACTACTGGACGAGCGGAGGCGAAGCCGAAGTCGATCTCATCTTGGCTCATCGGGATAGGATCTACCCTCTTGAGATCAAGAGCGGGATGAGCCGGAGAACCAAGAGTATTCGCGTATACGCCATGAAGCACAACCCATCGCACTTGTTCAGGACATCTCCAAGGAATTGCACCCGAGACGGGGATATGACCAACATTCCGCTCTATGCGATTGCACGGTTTTCAGATGTCGTTGATCGCACCTGTCGGTGAGCAAACGGAGAAAGCCCACCCGCGCATAGGAATTCGGTAGACCGCTACGGACCGCAACAGCGCTTGTACTTCTTCCCGCTGCCACAGGGACAGGGATCATTGCGGCCGGGTTTGGGGGCATCACGCCGAACGGTCTCGCCACCTGCAAAAGGGGGACTCTGTGGCTGGAGTCGCGGCACGGGAACTTCCTTCCTCTCGCTCCCCTCCTGGCGTTGCCGATCCTCCTGCTCCAACGTAGCGGCGTCCTCCGGCCGTCCGAGCTCCTCCAGCATGGGAAGGAGTCGCTCGAGGACTCCGGCCCGCGTGTAGGGATCCTCGCTGGTCATCGACAACGCCTTGCGGTAGGCGGATTCCGCCGGCTCGAATTCGCGCCGGATCTGATGAACCTCACCCGCTCGGACCACCGTCCAGGCGTAATCGGGAAATCGTTCGAGGTTCGCCCGGGCCTGATCCAGCGCCTCATCAAGGCGGCCCACTTCCGCCAGGAACAGCGCAAGATCGCCCAGGAAGTTATCCGGGGTCGTGACCTCGGCATAGCTATGAGCATGGGCGATCAGCTCATCGATCATGCCCGCTTGCTTGAGTTTCCAGGGAAGGTCGTCGAGCAGCCAATGCATGGGATCACACTCGAATGGGAGGTCCTCCTGGACCTGGTAGAAGCGATCAGGATCATTGCCGATCCACTCGCGGAAGGCCAGAGCGGCTTTCAGGCTGCCCTTGAGAGGGAAGTCATCCTCGCACTGATTCCGGTCGGCTCTGTGGCGGTGCAACAGAAAGGGCTGGAGCTGGCGGATGACCTCTTCCAGATCCGCATCGTTCGCGATGTGTGGTTCAGGCGGCGTGGACATGGTGCATTGACTCCTCTTCCTCAGGATTTCCTTGTCTCCCCCACCATACGCAATGCCGGCTCGAGATTCCTCCGCGGAAGTACCAATTCCTGGAGAGGAGGCCTCCCGGTCGCCTTCAACAACATGAAGGCCCGTTACAGACGACGCGTAGGCGCCCGTCCGCAGCGCAGTGCAAGCCCCGCCGACCTTTGGGTCCAACCTACCAGCCGGCGGGGCCACTGTCTATTCGGCCCGCGGCCGCCGTTCCCGAGGCGCAGGGCCAGGAAGAAAGCGGGACCAGTCATGATCCACTGAAGCCGGGTTTCCCTTCGCATCTTTGCCTCCTGTCCGTACTTCCGCCGGGTGTCCTGAACACTCAGTCATGCTGGAGCATCTCGCGGTGGAAATATGTATAGAGAGTCAGCAGTTTTGCCGTCAAAATGCTGGCCACGTATCCACGACGTCTTGAGCTCCCATCGCGTTCCTTTTTCCTGTTTGGTCCCAGGGGAACAGGAAAAACGACCTGGCTCGGTCTGAAGCTCCAGGATGCGGAATGGTTCGACCTGCTCAGAAACAGGAAGCTACTGGAACTCATGCGCGACCCTGACAGCTTTCGACGCCGGGTTGAGGCTCTCAAAGAGGGATCCTGGATCGTCCTCGATGAGATTCAGCGCATGCCGGAACTCCTGAACGAGATCCATGCAATCATGAATCGCCAACCCGGCAAATACCATTTCGCCCTCACGGGATCCAGTGCGAGGAGACTGAAGCGCGGTGGGGTCAATCTGCTCGCGGGACGAGCCGTCAATCGCCAGTTTTTCCCGCTGGTCGGAGATGAAATCGGCTACGACTTTGAGATCGATGATCTGTTGCGCTTCGGGACGCTGCCGGCCGTGGTCGCAGAAGGTACCGTGGACGACAAAATCGACCTATTGGAAGCCTATGTTGCCAACTATGTGCGCGAGGAAATTCAGCAGGAGGCAGCGGTCAAGAACCTGGACTCGTTTACGCAATTCCTCGAGATCGCGGGCATCATGAATGCCCAGGTGACGAGTGTCGCCGCAATCGCCAGGGATGCCGCCGTAGCCCGCCCCACCGTGCAAGGGTATTTCCAGGTCTTGATCGATACACTGATCGGCATCTGGCTCCCAGCCTGGCAACCCCGCGCGAAGGTCAAGGAGGTCAAGCACCCCAAGTTCTACTTCTTCGATCCGGGTGTGGTCCGAGGCGTCGCGGGGAAGCTCCGCGATGCCCCAACGGGCGACGAAAGAAGATGGCTCCTGGAAACCGTCGTCTTGAACGAGCTCCGCGCGTGGATCCAGTTCGCGAACTGCGGCGGCAAACTTTGCTACTGGCGGACTCCGTCCGGAGGAGAGCTCGATTTCGTGTGGGTGCGCGACCGACATGCCGTTGGAATCGAGGTAAGAGTGAATGGCCATTGGAGACCGGAGTTCTCCCGAGTACTGAAGGAGCTGAGGGAGTTCGGTTCGATTCAGAAATGTTTCGGAGTGTACTGTGGCTCCGAACGCCTACAAGATGGTCCCGTCACTGTGCTCCCCATCAAGGAGTTCATGGCCGCACTGTCGAGGGGGGAGATCATCCCGTAGCTCGCACTCCGGTCCGCGCATTGAAGCACCTCCGGCAATCTACCTTCTCTTGCGCTCCATCCGATTGCTTGCACCATCGAACGCCTCGAACTCGGCGGCAAGCCTTGATCGTCTCTGTTTCCAACATCACGGGTTCTTCCTCACCGAATTCGAGACAGTTTCAAGGAACAGTTCAAGGTTACACGGACCTATGAAAGAACTATCAGGATTCTGGCGAACAAGGGTTGTTCACGGGAGGAACTCGCGCGTCACCTGCATGTGTTGACGCTGATCGAGTGCAAGTTCACCGCAAGACCGGTCGACACGACGGTGATCGATGATGTCGCACGCAAGATCAAGTTTCTAGGCACCCCTTCACAATACACGGTTGAACGGGTCCTCATCTCTGCGGGTGGGGTGACCCCAAACCTCGCTCGCAGCGACTACTTCCACCAGATTGGTGGCCGCGGTGAATTCGATGCGAGATCGTCGAATGTCGTCATGGGATTCATGTCTGAGCGCACCATCGCGGAGTGCCCGTAACGGCCAGTTCGCATTCGGGTGATGCCTCCCTTGCTCACTACCCCGTATTGGATACACGCAGGCCAAGCTCGAGTCGACACCCACGGACGTGATACTCGCTGAGCTCACCTTCAACGGTCTCTGTATGCAGATCCATCCGTCTAATACTGCACGCACATACGATATCCCAGGCCTTGTAGGTCTGTACGGTGATATAGGCCTGCGCAACCACGGCAGCAGCGGTGCTGGTGTCAGATCCGGGCCTGTCAGTCATTCCAGCGAGCGATCCGGTATGACGGCAGAGCTCCGGCGCTGGAGAAGTACCCGCGAAGGAGGGTGACCGGTACTACCTGCAACGGATATCGCTTCTTCCAGTTAGCGGATTCAGACGCTCCGGGCACCAACAGACACCCCCACCGCAAACCCGTGCCGATCACCGTCTGATCCCAGGAACTCGCAACCGAATTCTGACGCGGTACACGCCGCGAGTCGGTAGTCATACTGAACGCCACCGAGAACCGGGAGAGTCACGAGCTTGCCGTGTTAGAGGACAGCACCGGGCAGAGCTAGGAGGGATACCTTTGCGGAATCGACGATACGTCCCCAC
>JAGMDA010000634.1 GCA_023128935.1 Candidatus Eiseniibacteriota bacterium
CATTCAACCGATAGAACAGGTCTTCCCGAAAGCGACCGGCAGCGATCTCTTTCTCCAGATCGCGGTTCGTCGCCGCAAGAATCCGCACGTCCGCCGTTACCGGCCGTGTTGCTCCTAGTGGTTCGTACACCTTTTCCTGCAGTACGCGCAGCAACTTCACCTGAACCCGGGGCGAGACCTCAGCAATTTCGTCAAGCAAGAGCGTTCCCCCCTTGGCCGCCTTCAGCTTCCCAGGCTTGTCCCGCCGCGCATCGGTGAAAGCCCCGGCCACGTAACCGAAGAGCTCCGATTCAAGCAGCGTCTCAGGAATGGCCGCACAGTTGACAACGACCAGTGGCTTGCTCCGGCGAGGCGAGAGATCGTGAATCGCCCGGGCAAAGACCTCCTTACCAGTCCCGCTCTCACCTGTGATTAGGATCGTGCTGGAGGATTCTGCAATCTGCGGCAGGATCTGGAGGATGCTGTTCATCCGGTCGCTGCGGGTCAGAATGTCGCCATAGGAGTAACGTCCCTCGGCCTGCTGCCGGAGTTGCTCAACCAGCGACAGATCCCGAAAAGTCTCAACTCCTCCGATGAAGTTGCCACCGCGATCCCTGAGGAGTGCAGTGCTGATGCTGATGGGCACACGTTCACCGTCTGACCTGACGATATGGATCGGCGAACGAACGACTGGCTTGCCCGTGGTCAGGGTCTCCTTGAGCGCGCAGTTGGCTTCGCAGATGTCGGCTCGCAAAACCTCACAGCAGCGCTTCCCGATCGCTTCCTCGCGCTTGACGCCGGTGATCTCCTCGGCAGCGCGATTGAATGAAGTGATCCTATAGCGCTCATCGACAGTGAAGACGCCGTCGGTGATCGAATCAAGGATGATGGCGGTATCTTCAGGTCCAAACGGGCTGCTACCTTGTGACCAGATGTCCCGCGAATTCATTCCACCCCTTCAGGAATGAGGACGACGGATTCCCCGCCGGCATGAAGCGGCCATGGGGGGGCGGCGCCCTCGGTGCGTCACCGCATTTATGGACCGGGGCCCTTAGGTACAAGCACTGCGATTTCGTCTCAGACCAAATCGACGCTAGCACCGGAAGCTCCAGCGGACAATCAGCTATTCGAGCAACACGTTGCTCCCGAAGGAGTGTCCATGATATCCCGGCGCGCAGGTCGATGATCACCGGCGCGTGAGCGGACGGCTTGGGACCCCTACAGGTCGATGATCACCGGCACGTGAGCGGATGGCTTGGGACCCCTACAGGTCGATGATCACCGGCGCGTGGTCCGACGGCTTGGGACCCTTGCGCGCATTGCGATCGATCACGACCGACTTGGTCCGCCTGACGAGCGCATTTGTGACCAGGATCAAATCGATTCGGAGCCCCTGTCCTTTATGAAACATCCCGGCGCGATAGTCCCACCAGGAGTAGTGACCCGCCTCAGGCGTCCGCAAGCGAAAGGCATCGATAAGTCCCCAATCCATCAGATGGTCAAGCGCTTGATGCTCATCTTCCGTGAACAACAGTCTCCCGCGCCAAAGCTCAGGGTCATACACGTCGCGGTCCTCAGGCACCACATTGAAGTCCCCGCAGATCAGGACGGGATCGGCCGGCATCGCCGATGCCTCAAGAAACGAACGCAATCTGCGGAACCACTCCAGCTTCTGCGTGAATCTCTCCGTGCCGAGCTGTGTTCCGTTGGGAGCATAGACATTGATCACCCGCAGATCACCGAAGATACCGCCAATCAAACGTCGGTCGGCATCCCGGAGATCATCCGGGAACCCGCGGAAGATCGCTGACGGCTCCTTCCGAAAAGCCATCGCCACTCCGTTGTACGTCTTCTGTCCAAAGACCTCCACGCCGTATCCCAGAGATTCAAATGCCTCCCGCGGGAATTCCGCGTCGACGACTTTTGTCTCCTGCATGCAGAGGAGATCCGGCTCCCACTCCGTAATCCAATCCGCTACGCGTTGGAGTCGGGCACGAACCGAGTTGACATTCCATGTGGCGATTCTCACAACCCCTCCTTCCGCAGCCCCGTGGGAGCGGCCCGTCATTGAGCTCCTCACCAAAGAGCCCCATGGAACAATGCCATGACGCAGCCGCAAGCGCGTTGACCGCTATAGGAGCTTCCCTCTCCTCATGATGTCCCGTCTCCGGCCGCTTTTGCTGATCACGGTAATCGTGGGCGTTCGGACGATGCAATCGAGGTGGATGAAGGCCTGAGCGTCCTCATCGTAATTCGCGCCGATCGCGAAGTGGCAGGTGCCGAGGATCTTTTCATCTTCAAGCATCTTGCCCGTCACCCGGGCGGCCGGGTTGAGGCCGATCCCCAATTCTCCCAGGTGGCGAGAGTTTCGCTCGTAGGAGGCGATCCTGTGGGCAGGCCAACCCTTCTGCCCGCGCATCTTGCGCGCTGCGGCTTCCCCGAGACGGAGCGAGTTCTCGAACCGCTCGCCCCCCCTGCCACCACTCACCCTCACTGCCCGCCCTTTGTGCAGTTCAACCGTTA
>JAGMDA010000635.1 GCA_023128935.1 Candidatus Eiseniibacteriota bacterium
GACCCGGGCTCGGCAGAGCCTAAAGATTCTTGGATACGCTTCTAGTGAAATGGTCTCGCAGCGGATGAGGCAGATGGCAGTGGCCGAGCCAACCGCAGCTCCCAGGCAAGGATCCTGGGAGATGAGACTTTCATCGGCTTGGCAGGGAAGCGGGAACCCAGGCCCACGCCCTCATAGCTGACTGGTCGTGCGTGGCTACCGGGCTCGGCCGCCTTGCTCCCCACGGCTTCCCGGATCCCGCGCAGCGACCCGGCATCGCGGCGCAGCAGGAGCCATTGATGCGTTCCTCTTGCATCCCACATGTGAAGCCGGAGGGGAAAGGATGCGCGTGGCGTCACATCCGACGCCGGTAACCAAGCATCGCCCTGCAGTTCGAACAGCCTGGCCAGATCGTCCGCGAATGATTCATCACTGGCCGCAACCCACAACCCCTCTGTCGTGTCAGGCGCAAGGCCCCCTTCCACACCCCGGCTCTCCTCCAGTGAGAGCGCCCGCAGAAACCACCGCCTCGAGCGCTGAACATAGCAGCGGTGTTCCCCCTCACCTGTCAACGCTACGATGCGTTGGTCCCGGGCGCGGCCCCGAATCATGCGTCGCACTTCAAGCTTCTCAATACCACCGGTTAGAAACTCAAAGAGATCATCCCGTACCCGACCAGGTACCCTTCCCGCCAGCTGGACAGCCATAGAACCCAGGTCCGTGCGGCCGCCAATGAACAGCGTGTCGACCGCCGCTCCCCGATATACAACCCAGGTGGCCCGCGGTGGGTGCAATTGTAATACCGGCCAGTCGGATCGATCGTCGTAAAACTCCAGGAATGAAAACCGCCAGAAGGCAGCCACTGCTCGTTCGCAGGACAGCCCGTCCGCCTCCCGGTCCTGTGGCTCAAGGAAAGCCCACTCCTCTTGGCCCAGTCTCCTTATCTTGGTCCGCTCGGTTCCCCAAGAAACACAGACACTATCGATCTCCATGCGCCGTCGGGGAAGCATCCCATGCTCGCGCCAGTCGAAGACCTCGTTCTCGAAGAAGCGCGCTGCCACGTAGCGCGGCAGGAGGGCAACGCCCGCAAGGCCATCCCACCAGGCATAGACCTCTCCGGTGGCCGGAGAGACCGTTCCAATGCGAACCTCAATCGATCGCCCCTGGCGGGTGTGTAAAGTCATCCTGGAGCTGGGGGCATCCAGGCCATAGAGCTGGAGGCTGTCGGTGTCCAGCACACGCCGCACCTCCAGATTCTCCAGCGTGCGAAACAGTTCCCGCACGGTGCGGATGCCCGCAAGGTCCGCGATGGGTTCGTAAATCCTCCAGGTGCCGTTGCGTCGCTCCATGCGGAGCGTTCCGGCGTCTCCTGCGCGCTCGATCTTGACAATCCGCGCCCCCTCACCCCTGGCTAGGGGAGGCTCTGGCAGCGATATGGTTTCGTTCCCCTGATCGTGACTGCAGATCAGCAGCACCGCGAGGCCGACTGCCAAGCAGATGAGGGACCAGCGCAAGATGTGGGCGCCCACAGAGGCTCCTCCGTTCACGACCGACTCCGGCGCCACAGCCACACGCCGAGTCCCAGCATGGCAAACGCCAGGGGTAAACCGATCTGAACTATGTACAGCAACACCCGGAGGCCGGAGGCACCGACTCTAAGCCCACTGCTGCGATGAAACCGGGGTTGGATGTCCAGGAAGCGCTCCTGCCAAGTCAACCAGTGGACGGCATTGACTGCCAGAAGAGCGTTCGCACCGATGCCCATATAGCGATTGGTCACCATCGAGGCATCGCCGATAACAAGGATGCGAGCCTTTGGCTTCACGGGCGGGAGCCCCAGCGAGTCAAGCTGTGTCCCCCAGGTCACGCCCACTGGCAGATCCCATTCCAGCACCGCACCGGCCACCTGGATCCCCCTCTTCGACGGGGATGGCTCGTCTTCTCCCGGCCCCGGCAGCACCAATGCCGTGTGGGCCGACTTGAGAATCGGATAGATAAACAGATCAGGGGGATGTGGACTCACGATCTCCAGAGGACGCACCTCTGGAGCGGCAATATAGGTTCCCGACATCTCTGCGCCGATCGGGTGTGCGGGATTGGCGGCCAGCGCGGGTGTCCACGGGCCCAGCCCCAGGCGCCGGGTCACGGGCCCATCATCGCGAATCGTGCCGGGGAGCAAGCGCAGATAGTGGAACTCGAGGAACGACTCCAGGCCAGTCGAATCCCCTGGTTCGAGCCAGAGTCCCACCCCACCCCCTCGCTCGAGGAACTCGCGGATCGGCTTGATTTCCGAATCGTAGAGCCGGTGGCGCGGGTGCATGATGACGAGTGCATCCAGGCTCGGCGGAACCGCTCCCGCCTGGAGAAGGTTGATCTCCTTTCCTTCTATGTTCGCTTCTCCAAGCGCCTGTACCCAGGCCGTGATCCCCTTCTCGCCACCGGTATCCAGAGCCGGTTCGCCGTGGCCTTGGAGAAATCCAACCCGCCGAGGACGACCCTCCAGCACGCGCAGAACCCCTTGGGTGATCGCTTCTTCGCTGAGTTCGTGTACTTGG
>JAGMDA010000636.1 GCA_023128935.1 Candidatus Eiseniibacteriota bacterium
GCGCCTTGGCGTTCCGCGCAAGAAGATGGTGAATATGGGCAGGAAGCAACCGGCAGAGGTTCTCAATAGAATGTTCGAACTCACGCGGAAGGACAGTACCGTCATTGGGATAGGAAATATCGGTGGCTTCGGCCTCCCATTCGTGGGTCTCTTGGAGCAGGAGCAGCTTCGGGAAGCAGCGGCGAATGATGGAGAACGAGAACCTTTGGGAAAGGGAGATCCATCTCCCGGAGAAAGGCTGGCTTCGGAGCGAACCGGGCCCTAGGACCCAGGGGAGAAACCATGATCTATGAGGCAATAGGATTGGGGCTGATCACCAGTCTGCTGTTTTCCGAGGCCTTGGGGTTGACTGCGGGAGGACTGATCGTTCCCGGGTACATCGCGCTCTATCTTGATAACCCCATGCGTATCATCGGAACATTGCTGGCGGGTATTGTGACGATGGTGATCGTCCGGGCTATCGGCCGTATCATACTTCTCTATGGAAGACGCACGATGGTCTTCTGCGTCATCGTGGGGTTCCTGGTTGGATACAGCACGCGCTTCCTTCTCATCGTCGACACAGGTGTGCAGGCGTCCTTGATCCAAGCGATTGGATACATCATCCCCGGCCTTATCGCCTATTGGATGGTGCGCCAAGGGGTGGTTGAAACAATCTGCACACTTCTCATGTCGTCAATCATAGTCCGCCTGGTGCTCATCCTCGTTCACGGCGGTAATATGATCAGTCCTTCGGGCATATAGAATCCGAGAGAGGAGATCGCGAGTGGCATACGGGATCGACGTCAAGAAGAAGATCATGATCGCCATTCTGGCCGTGGCAGCGATCGGCGCCGAGGTGATCCTCGAGGGGACCAAGATCCAGAAGGAGGGACGGTACTACGAACTCAAGAGCGAGGCGACCACGCTTGCAGCCCAAGGTTTCGAGGTACTGCGAAAGTACCGCCTGACCGAATCTGCGGTGCTGGACCTCGTCAACGACCCGGCCGGCACGGGGCTCATTGGTCCCGAGCATAGTCTGATCACGAATGCCCGCGGGGTCCTGACGGCGAAGCTCACCAGCCTCAATCCCAACTTCGCCGCCATCATTGTCGAGTACTTCGGGGATGCTGGCCTCAAGAATGGCGATGCTGTGGGCCTGGGGGCGAGCGGGTCATTCCCGGGAGTGAACATCTGCGTCTATGCCGCGATGCAGGCGATGGGGCTGCATCCGATCCCGATCACCTCCGTAGGCGCGTCCAACTGGGGTGCGAACGACCCAGCCTTCACCTGGCTAGATATGGAGCGTGTTCTCGAGGAGGAGGGTGTCTTCCAGTTCCACTCCGCTGCGGCTTCTCCGGGTGGAACGAACGACATGGGCCGAGGGCTCAGCCCAGAGGGCAGGCGGCTCATCTGGGAAGCGATTGATCGCAACCACATTCAGACCCTAAGCAGCGATAATATCGAGGAGAGCATCGCGAAGCGGATGCAGATCTACGAGTCAGAGGCAGGGGAAAAGGGGATCAAGGCCTACGTGAACATCGGCGGTGGTATAGCCAGCCTCGGATCCGCCCAGAACCGGGCTCTCATCCCAACGGGGCTTTCCACCGACCTGGGGCTGCGGAATTTCCCCCGGAAGGGCGTCATCATCCAGATGGCCTTGAGCGGTGTTCCGGTGATCCACTTAAACCAAATCAGCGATATCGCACTAAGTCATGGGTTGCCGGTAGCTCCTGAGTACATGCCTGAGGTTGGAGAAGGGGAGATATTTTCCAAGGAAGCGTACAATATCTGGGTTACAGCGGGCCTTCTCGTTGCCTACCTAATCCTCACGTTCGCGTTCATCACTCCCGGTTTCCGAAGACGCATTCTGGGCCAGAAAAGTCCTAGCCCGAGCGCAGCAGGCTGATTGCCTCCTTATGTGTAAGGCAGGAACGCTTGGAGGCTCGTGGCTCATGGCTGATGGCTGGCATATAAGCCTGATGGGCCGATGACCGGTAAGGCCGTGAGGATGACCGGCTCGTATTTGGTCGAGGCTACGAGATGGCGGTTGTGAGGATGACCGGCTCGTATTTGGTCGAGGCTACGAGATGGCGGTTATGGAGGCATCTGAATGAAGGCGCGCGTTGAGAAAAGCCAGCACAGGGGCCCCGCCCGCTTCGGACTACCGTTTTCATTTCTCCTAACCGCGCTGCTAATCCTCCTGCTCAGCGCTGAGCAGGCCATGGCCACAACCCGGTGGTCTTCCTTCCGTCCCAAGAAAGCGGCTGGCAAGGTCTGCGTCCACGTTGGCGGTAAAGATGTCTCCTACTACAAGCTTGATCACAAGACCCCCCTACAGTTCACGGCTCATGGCCCCAACAAGATCCGGCTCATCACTCGCCAACTGCCTGTCGGGGAGCGTGCAAGAAAGCGCACTTATACACTTCGTGTGGTCCGGGACGGAAAGGAAATCCTCAAGAAAATGATCACAGCCAATCCGAGCACCACCGCAATCCTCTGCGACAAGGTCGGGCAGGCTGTGGGAGTCGGAAAGAAGAGCTACGTCACGGTCCCAAAGGGAAAACATCTTTTCCAGATCTATATTGAAGAGAAGGGTAGTCCGGTTGCAGTGCGAATCTTCAAGCGAAAGAAGATCAGGGAAATCACTCTTCTCAGCTTCACCCCTGACGAGTACAAACGGGTCTGCACGCTGGTGATGTCGAATGGTAAGGAATATCCTCACTACCACTTCACACGATCACAGCCTATGCGATTTCAGATATACGGTCCGACGACGCTCACGATCTGGACGCGCGTAGATTTCGTCAAGACAATGATGACTAGTACATCCTACGGGCTGGAGGTTCTCCGGAACGGTGAATCCCGCAAGATCGTCCATTACGACAACATCAGGAAGCTAACCACGGCGACATACAAGGAAGAGGAGTGCCGGGAGATTGTTCCGGGAGAGAGAAAGAAGATCACGATCGAGGTCCCAAAGGGAACCTGGTCCTATGAGATCCGTCCCACCCAGCCCGGGCCAGAGGAGGTCGCAGCCAGGATTCTAATTCCAAAGAAGGATGTCATTAGCAGCCAGGGCAAGTAAGCAACGAGACTGACGGAAAGGCGGAGGACAGCTTGACAGCGCTGCGG
>JAGMDA010000637.1 GCA_023128935.1 Candidatus Eiseniibacteriota bacterium
CGCTCGGAGTTGTTGACTGATTCCTCGATCAGCTCTGAAGTATTCCGCGCGGCCTCGGCAGACCGCTGCGCAAGGTTGCGCACCTCCTCGGCCACAACTGCAAAGCCCTTCCCCGCATCGCCGGCCCGTGCGGCCTCTACTGCGGCATTCAGGGCTAGCAGGTTCGTCTGGAAGGCAATCTCGTCAATCGTCTTGACGATCTTGGCTGTCTGGTCCGAGGATTCCTTGATTTCAGCAATGGCGCTATTCAGCCGCCCCATCGACTCCTGACCGCTGGTGACCAATTGGCCGGATTCGTTCATCAGTCCATTGGCCTCCCGGGCACTACCGGTGTTGCGCTGCGTCATCGACGAGATCTCTTCCAGCGAACTGGAGGTCTCCTCGAGCGCCGCCGCCTGCTCGCTCGCGCCCTCCGCTAACGATTGGCTGGATGCCGAAACCTGCCCGGATGCGCCCGCGACTTGCTCGGCACCATCCATAAGATCAGCAATGATTCGATTGATCGGCTTCGTGATGCCGCGCGTAATGACGAATGCCAGCAGCGAGCCTAGCGCAATAGCCAACAAAGCCCCGATCACGATCATGCTGGTAGCCCGGGCGATTCCGGCGTCCATCTTTTCCTTTTGCCCCGCGCGCAGTATTTCACAGCTTTCAGCACCCGCCCTGGCAGCAGCCACCATGGCCTCTTCCTGCTTTAGCCCCTCATGAAAGAGTTCCTGCCAAAGACCAAACGCGCTACCATATTTCTCTACGCAGGACTTCGCCTTAGCAACCTGATCCTTGTTCACTTGCTGCTTGAACCGGGCATTCAGTTCGTCGCACAACGCGTACGTGTCTATTAGGATTCCCTCGACCTTCTGTACAGACTCTTCTTCACCACGAAGCATAAAGTTCTTTTCATGCCGCCGCATGTCCAGAGAAAACTTGATGAGCCGGTTGCCTGCATCCGCCTTCCACAATCTGTCCTCGATCTGCTCAGGAGTGCTGTTGGGGTCGGCAATCTCTCTGCCCAGCTTCTGCTTCTGGTCAGCACGCATGGCCTCACATGCAGCTATGACAGCCCTTGCGTTCTCAACCATTTGTGCATCTGCTTTCTTCTGTTGCTCATAGAACCCAACCAATTGCGCGAAGGCCTTCTCATATGCTTGAATCTGCCCGCCGGCGTTCTCAACGTCGCTGATGTCCGCCGCATCATGGAGCTTTGACTTCGTTTCACGAATCTGCTCGTAGACGGATTCCGCTAGCTCACTATTCTTGGTTACATATATTTCATCACCGCGCAGCATGAAATTCTTCTCTGCTTGGCGGCAATCCTTTATGTACTTGACTATGCGATTGGCATCATCCCCCGTTTCCACCCTGAGGACGGTACTATGCAAGCCATTATACCCTAGATAAGCTACGGCAGCAGTCAATACCAGCACTACGGCAAAGCCGCCAACAATCTTGGTTCCCAGTTTCATGTTCTTGAACATCAACTTGCCCCCCTTGCCACGGTCTTGTGAACACAGAGCCAATCGGCACGATGCTCTCCATTCACACATGCATAGCCGAAGTGACCAGACTACCTCACGCGAACCGAGTGCCCAATTCGCTTGCCTCGCTCCTCAGGACTCGACCTATATCGAGCAGGATCATGGCTTTGTCGTCCGCCTTGCCCATACCGCGAATGATGCGATGCGCATTGTGATGTGATCCCGATTGGAGCGCCCCACCCCTACGTTACATCGACAGCAATATCCGATGAGATGTGCACTGTGATGTGATCCCGATTGCAGCGCCTCGGCGCGGCAGTCTCGCCACTCCTGCACTCCTGCTACATCGGCAGCAATCTGTGATAGACTTAGACGTGGGTTTGAAAGAAACGAGCAGCAGCCAAACAAGCCATACTCAAATGCAATATGATCGCATCTATTCGATGAGGCTTCAGCAAACCGCGGCATGATCTCCCACGTGCGCAGCCCTTGTCAGGCCGGCATCGTTGCCATAGAGATCGCAGCAGATGAAGGTGGGAACGCTACTCCCTGATCACTCGTGGGAAGAGCGTCTCCAGCAGCTTCTTGGTCATGCGATTGACAGCCGGCGCCATTTGGACGCGGAGCTGCAGGTGCTCTTCATAGGGCGAGGCAACCCCCAGCGCAATCCGCTGCACCTCTTCCTCCCCACCGCGGATGACAATGATCGGCTCGCGGGGCCGCTGCCTAGCGGTTCGCTTGGGAACATCACCCGTCACCCGCACGGCTCCCTGTGCAATCTGCATACAGGCCCTATGCGACCCGCCCTCAATCAGAATCGTCCCTGTCCAGTCACGCCACAGCCGGCTATCGGCCAGGCGCTGCCTGTACACCGGCACCATCTCCTGCAGGAATTGCACCAGACTGTTGATCCGGCATAGCTCCACGGACCCACCGGGCCGCGTGCCGTAGCCGGCGCGGCGCATGAGCCAGAAGGCGAAATCGTCATAGCGCGGGTGCCAGATATGATGATCGATCTCCTTGGCACCGCACCGCACGAGCTCACGGTGCAGCCGGCGAAGCAGCGCCAGACCGGCCTTTTCACGGGGGGCTTCGGCGGCCTGCTTACCATCCCCGTCTTCCCTGCCGTCTCCATCTCCCCTGCC
>JAGMDA010000638.1 GCA_023128935.1 Candidatus Eiseniibacteriota bacterium
GCAAGCATCACGAGTGCAGTCGTTGCGATATGCCTGCCTATCGGACTCATTTCCTTCCTCCTCGGTGGCTGGAAGA
The DNA here is from genome assembly GCA_023128935.1 of Candidatus Eiseniibacteriota bacterium. Taxonomy (GTDB): domain Bacteria; phylum Eisenbacteria; class RBG-16-71-46; order CAIMUX01; family WJJG01; genus DAOVQB01. Next base: position 77 of record JAGMDA010000638.1, read on the forward strand.
AGCGACACTGGCTCACAACTCATTCTATTCAAAGCGATTGTCCAAATCCGGCTTCTGGACTGCGCGACACCGCCTACTTTCCTTGCAATCCTCGTGCCTTACCATTGCCCCATTGGGCGAGGGCAACCCAGTGGTCTCCTGCTCAGACATACGGACTATCTGACCAGGATCCAAACCCAAGTCGCTCGGGTCGCGGATCCAATTCAGACCAGACCAACGTACCCTTAGGTCCGACCTCGCCACAGACGGCATGCGGAGCAATCTGCGAGGGAAGCAAAGCGTTGTCTGAATATTATCGAGCCACCTTCAGGGAGAAAGGGGGCGAGACATTGCCGTCGGCGTCGTAGACGACCAGCTGGACCTCTGTGCCCGGGGCATAGCTGCCCGAGTTGCAGATGACACTGATGCTCCCGTCGCTCCAGGCAATCGGCACCTGCATCTCGTGAAACCCCGTGTCGGCGTAGATCTCAACCCGCGCCAGGCTGGTGTCGGCATACAGATCGTCGAGATACAGATCCACGTCGTGACCTTCATGACTGATATAGCCACAGAAGAATGCCGACCGGAGTCCTCCCAGGTGTCCGGATTGGAGCGTGATCCGGTCGTGGATCTCATTGACCTGATCATTGATGCAGCGCCCAGCGAACCCATTGGCCGTATCAGGATCGCCCATGTGGTCCCAGATGCTCAGGCTGTTCCAACCAGTGGGATTGGGTAGGTCGCCGAACCCGCCGAAGTAGATTTGCCCCAATAAGCCGTGATTGATGATGCCCTTGAAGGTCGTCTGAGTGCACTCGTTGCCAATATTGAAGTTGGGGTAGCCGTGTGTTGGATCCGGATCGTGCGCATTCAAACGCAGGAGTTTGATGTTGTGGGGCGCCACAGAACCATAGCTGCTGACGATCTTGAACTTCATCGACGCAAAGGCGTCCTTGGCTTCGTTTGGAACCCAATTGGCCACTAAGCCTGGGAAACCTCCTGTGCCGTCGATGTTCGAGTAGGCGCAGACTTGACCACTGTAGGAGTTGGCGTCGGTGTAGACTGTAATCCCGATTCGAGAATAACTTCCTACGATGGGATCGCCGATCCCGGCGCCGATGGGGTGCCCTTCAAAATCATCCCAGAGCAAGGGTAGCGCGGGCGATTTGGCACCGAATCCCACCCCATTGATCGTCACCGTATCGCCGGTGGCAAAGTGGCCGAAAACATCCGTCACCGTGATGCCGTCGGACGCCATCACCCTCCCTGAGAAGGCAACCGAAATCGCAAGCATCACGAGTGCAGTCGTTGTGTCCGGCCCGCTCATCAGTTTCATTGCGCACCTCCGTGGGTACTTTTCCCAGAGACCCCGGTGTTGCCGTCCACAAGCAAGAATCCAGACTCCGCCATGCCAAGAACATGGGCCACAGGCATGCCTCCGCGCAATTCCCGTCATCGATATCCCTGACATCGAGATTCTCAAACGCCAACGCTCGACTGGGGAGACACGCGCACCGCGTTGGACGGCTGCTGATCAGTCTCTTGCTCCCCCCAACCAATGCGGCCACAATGAGTCATGCTACCGGAGGCTGAGCCAGGTGTCGATCTGCCCTTCCGGCGAGCGTGATGAAACGCTCCAATCCGAGGCGGTGGCCGAATGACACAAAAGCACGGGTCTCGCCAATGAAAGGTAGAGCTTCGATGAAGCTTCTTGGGTGCGGGGACATCATGCTCGGTGAGCACCCGATCATGGTGGGGTGGGGCATCTCCCGAGAATTTGCGGTCGGTAGGGAGCTGTATCCCTTTGCACATGTGCACGAATTGCTGGCCGGCGCCGATCTCGTGTTCGGAAACCTCGAGTCCGCGCTTTCCCCACTCCCTCGTGGTCGATCCCTTTCCGCCCGTGAGTGCATCGGACCCGCCCAGGGAGCAGAGCTGCTCCGGATCGCCGGTTTTCACGCCCTGAGTGTCGCCAACAACCACATTCAGCAGCACGGTCCGAAATCTCTTCGGATGACCCTTGATCTGCTCGGCAGGGCTGGGTTGCTCGCCGTGGGCGAGGCCGCGGAGGGTGGACGACGATGCAGGCCCGTGGATCTTGAAATTGGGGGCCTACCGTTGCGGCTGCTGGCCTATTCCCTGAGACCCCGGCAGTTCTTTTCTGAGCAGCCTCTATATGCGGAACCTGATGAAGAGTCATTGCTGGTGGATGTGAGAGCCGGTCGTGATGCCGGCCGCACTGTGGTCTGCTCTCTCCATTGGGGCGACGAGTTCGTCGCACGGCCTTCACCATCGCAGATTCAACTGGGGCGCCGATTGATTGAGGCTGGAGCGACGTTGGTCCTTGGGCACCATCCTCATGTCCTGCAAGGGGGTGAGCATTGGGGCGATGGATACATCGCTTATAGTCTCGGGAATTTCGTGTTCGATATGATTTGGGAGGAACGGTTGCGCCGCACGGCCTGCTTGCAGGCTCTCCTCGCGCCGCAGCGCGTGGTGGAGGTAGACTGGATACCGATTTGGATTGGCGATGACTTCGCGCCTCGAATCGGCCGGGGCGCTGAGCAAAGGAAGATCTTGCACTTCCTTGAGGATGCAGCCGTGCGCCTGCGAGACCAGCGCGAGGGATTCGAGAACTCCGGAGAGACAGAGTCGTACCTGATTGAGGTTCGCAAGGAGCTTCTTCGACATCGTTATGCGTCGCACCGTCACTTCCTGCGCAATCTCCGGCGGTACGAGCTGAGGATTATGGCCGAGATTGCCGGCAGAGCTGTGCTACGCAGGTTAGGTTTTCTGCGCGATTGAAGACCCGACTCGGTTCCGTCCGGGTCGACCTAGGACCGCAGTATGAGAAGGAAGATTCATACCGATGTACTCCAGCATGTGCAGTCGGGTACTGTTGCCTCTGGGTGATCTGCTCGCCCGACAGCGGGTCATGCGCTATCTCGATTACTACCAAAGATCTCAGTACTGGCCTCGGGAACGCCTTCTAGAGGAAATGGACCGCAGTCTGAGAGAAACCGTTGCTATCGCCTACCAGGAAGTGCCCTTTTATCGTGATCTCTATAATCGCCACAGAGTATCGCCTTCCGACGTGCGAGGCGTTTCGGACCTTCCCAAGTTACCGGTTGTCAGCAAGGTCATGCTGCGCGAGGCCTTTCCAGACGGTTGCACCCGGCGTACCCCACACGTGTGGGATGACTATTCTACAAGTGGGAGCACCGGTAGACCGTTCATCGTACGTGTGGACGATGACACGATGTCACGTGCCCGAGCGCTGATGCTGCTGCGCACAATGTTCGCCGGGTGGCGACCGGGCGTGCCGACGCTTCAAACGGGCATGGCAACCGAGCGCGGTACACTGAAGTGGTTGAAAGATCGTCTCATGCGGGTCACCTATGTGTCGGCGTTCGATTTGTCTGACTCCGTGCTCGATCGCTACCTCGAGTTGATCGAGACGCGCGGCCTTCGTTTCGTGACCGGCTATGCGCAGAGTGTCTATTTGCTGGCGAAGCGGGCGCGAGACATTGGTTTCAATCGTCAGCTGGACGGCGTTGTGAGCTGGGGAAGCAACATGTTTCGCCACTATCGCCGCGAGATCGAGGAAGCATTTGGCTGTCGGGTGTATGACAGCTACGGCGTAGGCGAAGGGATGCAGGTATCGGCACAGTGCGGTGTGGACGATGAGACTTACCATCAATTCTGTCTACATGTGGTCGCCGAGTACTGCCGTGAAGGCGAACCGGTCAAAGCGGGTGAGCTGGGAGAGATCCTATTGACGCGGCTCGACCCGGGTGCCATGCCCTTGATCCGATACACCATTGGCGACGTGGGGCGGGGCTCGGCGCAAAGGGCGTGTCCCTGTGGACGCACACTTCCCCTCATGAGCTCAATCGACGGCCGGACGTCGGACATCGTGGTCACCCCGCGCGGTAATCGGTTGATCGTCGAGTTCTTCTTCGGTATCTTCCAGTATGCTAACATGATCGACAACTTCCAGGTGATCCAGGAGAAGCCTGACTCCATCCACGTCAAGATCGTCGTGCTCCCCGAGTTCGAAGCAAGTCACTGGCAGATCGTGCGAGACCAGATTCTGGAGAGGGGTGATCCGGATCTGTCCATCACCATGGAAATCGTCGAAGAGATTCCGCTCGAGCCCTCGCGCAAACGGCGGTTTGTCCGATCGAGCGTCGGCTTCTAAGCGTCCGACCGGCCATTCAGAAGCGGTGCAAACTCAGAGACTGGCTCGGGCGGAAACCCCGATTCTGTCAGGATATTGCACAGGTGTCCTGCGATCCTTGCCGCCGCGCGCCCGTCGCCATATGGATTGACGCTGCGGGCCATTGCCCGCCAGGCGGTTTCATTCCGCAAGAGCTCTCCGGCTGTCGCTACGATTCGGTGGCGGTCTGTGCCCACCAGGCGCACGGTTCCGGCCTGGACCGCCTCTGGGCGCTCGGTGCACTCCCGCATCACCAGAACAGGCTTCCCCAGGCTGGGGGCCTCCTCCTGCACTCCACCGGAGTCGGTAAGAATAAGGTGGGCCTCGTCCATCAGCCGGACGAACCGGGAATAGTTGACCGGTTCTAGCAGGCGGATACGCTCGTGTCCTTTCAGGATGCGCTCAACGGGCCCAACGATGTTTGGATTGAGGTGAACGGGATAGACGATCTCGACATCCGGGAAGGCTGCCACAAGCTCTAGGATGGCGTGGCATATGTTGGCTATGCTCTCCCCGAAGTTCTCACGCCGGTGTGCCGTAACCAGAATGCCCCGCCGCCCAGACTCGAATGTGGGAGGAAGCGCTCGAGTGGCGGGCTGCTCGCGCATCCATAGTAGAGCGTCGATCGCAGTATTCCCTGTCACGAAGATGTTCTCCGCGGGGACGTTCTCTGATTGCAGGTTGCGGCGACTCTCGACCGTCGGCGCGAAGTGCCAAGTAGCCAGACTGGCAGTCAGCCGGCGATTCATCTCCTCGGGAAACGGGCTGTAGCGTTCGCGCGAACGCAGACCGGCCTCGACGTGTCCCACAGGTATCTTCAGGTAGAAAGCCGCCAGCGCGGCGATAGCTGAGGTTGTGGTGTCGCCATGCACTAGGAGGACATCCGGTGGGTCCTTCCTGAGCACGTCGCGCATGCCCAGGATCACGCGAGCAGAGACATCAAAGAGATCTTGGCCCCGGGTCATGATGTTCAGGTCGAAGTCTGCCCGGAGCTCGAATTGCTTCATTACCTGGTCGAGCATCTCCCGGTGCTGAGCAGACAGGCAAATAACCAATCGGAAGCGGTCGGAACGCGCAGCGAGTGCTTTGACCACGGGCGCCATCTTAATTGCTTCGGGACGCGTACCGAAGACTATCATGATCATCTTGGGCATCGCCAAGCTCCTCGCGGACGCCAGCCATAGTATCCCGTACCACTGCCGAGTGGTCATCGCCCCCCGGTGGCCGACCGGCCGGCCAGTCGTTTGACAACCCGGAGCGCAACGTCGAAGTCTCTCTCCCAGTGAAGCCGTTCCCGTACTGCTGTGCGCCCATGCACGCCGAAGCGCCGGCGCACCTCCGGGTCGGCCAACCTACGCAATAGGCCAGCTAGATCATCGGGCCTGCCGCTACGAAACGAAAGTCCGCACTTTTCTTCGCCTACGATGCGATGCAATGGATCCGCATCCGAAACGATCACGGGAATGCCGACCGCCATATAGTCAAAGAGCTTGTTGGGCACCGTTGTGTTGGTGTGTTCGGTCTTCAGATGGGGGATGATTCCCGCATTGCAGCGCTCCATGAGCGCTGGAACTTTGTCCGGCTGCACCCATCCATGAAAGACCACGCGGCTCTCAAGTCCGAGCTCGCGCGTCTGGGCCTTGAGCGCTGTCACGTAGCCACCGGTACCCACGATGTGGAAGCGTATAGTGACAGAGTTGTCCTGGACGAGCGCCATCGCCTTCAATACCTGCTGCAGTCCGCGACTACGTGTAATGTAGCCAACGTACACCAGGTCGAGTGCGCCCTCCCCACGACCAGGATCAGAAGCGGCTCGTTCAAGCACGCGACGAGGTGGAGTATTTGAGACCACATGCACCCTTTCAGGGGGGGCGCCCTTGGCAATCAGGTGCATGCGCATCTCCTCGACCACGACGAATATGGCATCGGCGGTACATGCCACGCGCCTTTCCATGCGCCTAGCAAGAGGTGGATTCTTCAGGAGCCAGCTTCGCAGAGGAAGAGGATCGCTGGCAATTACGTTCCTCCACATCGCCGGATGGTTCTCAGCCATGTCCACCACAACGGGTAAACCAGCGCGCCGCCCAGCGGCAACGACTAGAGGGGCAAGCGGCAGGTCCCTTACCAGCAGCAAGTCTGGGCAAGTGGCATCGATCGCCCGTGCAAGCACCCGACGCCAAAGCGGGTTCGCGGGGGCGGGCAGCGTTAGAGCCCGGTGGAGCAATTGCCCCAGCCGTGGCCCCAAAATGCGATGGCAGATGAAACCATCCACGCGCTCCCGTGATGGACGGCGCGCCAGATTGCGACAGACGAGATGGATCTCGTAGCCATGGGTCAAGAACCCTGACAAGAGTTTCTCGACACGCACATCCCATGGGTAGTCTGCTCCATAGACGGCCAAGATGGTCATGAGCTCAATGCGCCCTCCCATTTGACGGATCAGCTGGGACTGACCCAGGCCCTAGTTTGGCTGCAGATTCGGATTCGGATGCACCCATCCTGGTTCGGCGCAGGACCCTAACTTACAGTTTTGCTGCAATATAAGGCGCATTATCTCACCCCTGAGCGTTTTGTCAATGCGGCCGGAAGTCAAGCTGTAAGGCAGACACTGAATTTTGGGACAAACCATCCCCTCG
>JAGMDA010000639.1 GCA_023128935.1 Candidatus Eiseniibacteriota bacterium
GGGCTTTAGGGACCAGTGGGGGGGCAATCTGGATGGATATCTTTCTTGGGTGATGCCACGCATCGCCCGGTTGCGCCAGCTCCTCCGGCCGACCGGAAGTCTCTGGATCCATCTCGACTGGCACGCGGTCCACGAGGTGAAGGTAGAAATGGACAAGCTCTTTGGCCGCGAATGCTTCATCAATGAAATCATCTGGTCCTATCGCACTGGTGGCGTCGGAGGAAAGAGGCTGGCCCGCAAGCACGACACGATCCTCTTCTATGCGCGGGGCCCGCAATACAAGTTCCACCGCATCCGCGAACGTTCCAACCTCTCTCACAAATATGGCTTCTCCAATGCCGGAGTTCTGGTTGATCAGGGCGGACCCTACCGTATGACCCTAATGCGAGATGTCTGGGAGCTGCCTGCCCTCCGGGGCAACAGCCCCGAACGCCTGCCATTCCCAACACAGAAGCCGCTCGCGCTCATGCGTCGGATCATCGAGCTGGTCACGGACCCCGGCGACCTCGTGGGCGATTTCCTCTGCGGCTCAGGCACGAGCCTGCAGGCCGCCCTGGAGCTGGGCCGCCTTGCGGTGGGCGCTGATATCTCCCCAGAGGCCGTGGCACTGACCGGTCGCAGGCTCAGTGGTAAGCCGCAGCGTCTCGAGAGTGAAGGCGACCTATCCCAGCAGGGGATTCCGACCCCTCGCGATCTCACAAACAAACCAGCTCAACGCATTCGCGCAGCCCAGCCAGCGCCACCTGCACACGTCTGCAGGCAGTGGGAACACTGACTCCCAGCTCCACGGCCAGTTCGCTAAGCTGGCGCCCTTCCAGGAACCGCAAGCGTAGGACCCGGGCAGCCCCGGGTGAGGACCGTTCGAGGAGCCCGAGGGACGTGCGTACTTGCGTCGCCTCAATTCCCCCTCCTGCGTGCAGCTGCCTCTTGACGGTTTGCCCCTCCAGGATCTGCTGCAATCGCTTTCGTCGCCTCTGGTGAGAAACCGACTTGTGTCGGATGATGCCCCAAAGCCAGGCTAGAAAGGCGTCCTTCCACTCCTGGCCATCGGCAACCCGCAGCCGCTCCAGTCCCTCTAGGGCAGCCAGTAGCGCATCTTGGAAGATGTCCTCTGCATCCTCGCGTCCATGTCCGTTGCGCAGAGCCCTTCGCAACCAAAGGTTGCGGATCTGCTCGACCGCCACCCAGGGAATCCGGTGACCAGTGTGCACTGGAATCCTAGATGCATCCCGTTGAATCGTCGTTATACAAGCCATGCCGTACCTCGCCCTCAAGATCATCCCTCGATCGAGGCCGGCAGGGTTGTGGAAAGCTCTGACTATATGTCCGTCACGATCTCGCTCTTTGGCGTCGCTGGCTTCAAGGAACCGCTCACTGCGCTGAGCGCCCCACGGGGGAAACCGCGCGCGCTATTTATGTCATCAAGTCTATGTTTCGAGATTCGTGCCTTCGATTCCGGGATCAAAGGAAACGGACAGCTGCTGGAAGGAGCTACCGCCCTGCCGACATCCTAACCACTCGCCAATGGATCTACGTCTATCTAATATAGATGCCGTAGATGCCGGTCATCACAGATGGACAATACCCATGATTGCCTGCGTTCTGTGACGATACGGCGCTGGTGCAGAAGCCTCCGCAGGAGTTTCGGACCCTCCTCCAATGCGGAATGCCTTCTGTAATTCGGATGCTGAACATGACCGTAGCCTCATAGTGAAGTTTTACGAAAACGGTTGCGACAGTTGCAAGTAATACAGTTTCCAGTAGGATCTTCGTCCGTGGCCCGCAGGAATTTCAAGCTTTTTTTCGAACCCCCGCGCTATCTTGGGTGTCTGGGGCGCTTTTCTCCCGGTTCCGACCGACCCGCCCGCTCTCGTTCGTCACATGCTGGCATTGAGGATTTTTTAGGTCAGACCCATCTTGAGTCGTCTCAGTCGGCGGTTCACAGCGGACAAAGAACAACGGCTCTTCTACAGATCGAACGGGCTCGCGGCCGGTCCGTCTTATCAAAGACGCACCGAAAAAGAGGGCCAGGGCCATCACGGCCGACAGGATCCCGGTCCCCACTAGCCAGGCGGTTAGGTCCCCCACTTCCCAACCTCCTCATCGGATTTGCCGATCGTATCGCCACCCGGATGATCGGGTGCCAAGAAAGTCACGGGGCAGGCGAAGGCCGAGTTCAGAAGTCCCCTCAGATCCTCCCGCTCATGTTCGGGCATCTGGAGCGTCTGTGTTGAGATTTCAATGCGCCAATTCTGGCGGCCCATGACCAGCCGATCCTTTTCCCGCTCGACGAGGTGGCGCAATCGCCTGGCGAATGCCGTGGCCCCGTGCCGCGTCTCGTGACAGAGCAGGATGGCGATATCCCGATCGTTGGGGAGACATATCAGATCCCCATTCCTCACCTTCTCATCCACCAGCTCCTTGAAGACCTGCCAGAACTGTTCAATAGCACTATCGCACTGATCCAGGCAGAGCCTGAAGGTAACCAGACTCACGGGGCTCGAGAAGCGGCTGCTGCTGTGCAGGCTGAGCGAAAGGGCTTGCAGGAAGGTCGCCACATCGAGAACGTGGCTCTTGGCCTTCTTCAGCAGCACCTCAAGCATTTGCTCTTCAACACCGTCCTGGAAGGAGGACAACCGCATCTGGCTCGCCACCCGGACCTTGTAGACCAGGTCCTGGAGATCGAATGGGAAGAAGACGAAGTCGGTGGCCCCGTTCAGATATGCCCGCACTCGTTC
>JAGMDA010000064.1 GCA_023128935.1 Candidatus Eiseniibacteriota bacterium
GCTGAGGCTGCGGCGCCGGGCGAAATGAGCGCAGTGGCGATGCTGAGTCCTGCCGGCGAGCTGGTGGCAAGGGCGTCGAGCAAGCGGGCTGGTGCCAATGGCCGCGCTGGGCATTGGGCCATGGACGCCGAGTTTAGGGATCGTTGTCTTGGGAGGGACCATGGTTTCTGAGATTGATGACCTGAACATCGACTATGAAGAAGATGGCGTCTTAGTCGTGAAGCAGCTGGAAAAGGTAGTTCTCACCAAAGGGGCGTGGGCGACAGTCATCTTCAAGTACAAGCAGTGGGAACGCAAGTTGGAAGGTTACGGTCCGGACCGCTTCACGATTCGCAGGTACCGCAAGAGAAGCGGTGAGTATAGGCAACAGTCGAAGTTTAATATCTCCAGCCGCGATCAGGCCCTCAAGATCATCGCAGCGCTGCAGACCTGGTGCGACCAACCTGAGCAAACAGAGCCGCCTGAGCAAGCTGAGCCGCACGAGCAAACAGAGCTGTCTGAGCAAGCGGAGCGGCATACGCAAGATGAGTCGCCCGAGCAAGCGAAGCCGCCTGAGCAAACAGAGCAATCTTAGCCGCCTGAGCAATCCAAGCAGACGGAGTAGACAGACCCGCCTGGGCCGAGCCGGCGGGAGCCTACGGGCCTGTGCGAGTACGCTGCGACAGATGTGACTGCGGATTCCAGGCTGCGTGCAGGCACCACCCGAAGATGCCCAGCGTGGGCAGGGTTTTCACGTTAAAGTGCAGGATGCGGAACCACGCGGGCCAACTTTCTACCTCTGCCAGGGAACTCACCCCAGTCAGAACAGGGGCGGCCGCAAAGAGTGTCGGAAGCCCCAACCAGATTCCGCAGGCGAGGATCATGCGTGAGCCACTGACGAGATAGAGGGCCGTGATTGCGGGGAGCATCATGATGTAGTGGTATTCCCAGACGCATTTGAAGATGAGGAAGAAAGCCGTGGTCCAGAGCGCCAGATCCAGCGCGCGGCGCTGGGGCGTCCGGTGAAATCGCATTGTGGCCCAGGCAGCCAGAGCCAGAACGAGGAGGATGGTTCCCCGCAGGATGGTTTTTTCCACGGTGAGGTGGTAGCCAGCGATACTGAACGATGGGCAGGTCCACGTGGTTGGCAGGTGCGTCAGAAGGTCCTTCAGGGCCGTTTGGAATCCGAAGGCCCCCATGTAGAGCTTCGGGGTCAGGTGTACGAGATTCAGCCTGATGAACTCGGAGAGATCGGATAAGTGATAGGCAAAGTAGGGAACACAGAGAGCTGCTGTGATTCCTGCAGCGGCGATGTTGCGCTTCAATAGCCGGTCGCGCAGATACGGCAACGCGAGAAAGACCGAGAAGCTCTTGAGCGTGATACTGGCCGCCCACGCAATCAGAACGCCTACCGGCGCGATGCGGTCCCTCTCCCAGCGGTATGCTTTCCAGGACCTCACCCACGACAGCCCACGATGCCTGTGCGGATCGCATTGCGCCGCATCTGTCGCGGGCTCTCGGTCATAGCGCCAGAGGATCCATAGCAGGAGCGCCATGGTGAGCGAGAACTGCCCCATGATCTGTTCGATGTAGACGGGGAAGAAGCCAAGCCACAGGGCGGCAGTGAGCCATCTTCTGTTAGCTGGCCAGCGTGTCCACCGCAGCAGTGAGATAACCACCAGAGCAATGAAGATCTCATTGAGCAGGACCCACACCCAGTAGGCGGCCCACGGGGCAAGCAGCCAGGCGCAAAGGGCAGCCGCGTAGGCCGTTGGTGGGAGGTATCGGTAGAAGTAGTAGAATGGTACAACTTGCGGTGCTTCATGCAGGTATGCGGGCGAATCGTAGATGCTGTAGCCATCCAGTAAGTTGGCGCCGGCCTGGTAGATGCCGAAGAAGTCGGAGGCCTGGCCATGCCCGCGCACGGCCTCCACGAATAGGAAATCGAGGAAACCGGTGGGCAGAGAGATCAGAAAAAGAATGTGGACACCCACAGCAACGCACAGAGCCGCGCGGGCCCATCGTGTCGGTTGGAGTGTGTCCATCTTTCAGACCTGGCGCAGAAACACACCTGCCCACTAAGAACCCGGCGGATGCCGCGGATGCCGTGAAGCACCCTGTCACTAGGGCGATTACATGACGCGCGCAATCATGACCGATTCGCGCTGCCCTTGCCAGAGACATATATCTGAAAACCGGGTTGACAGAATTCCGTGCAGGAATGATAATTATGCCAAGTGCCTCCGGGAGTTGCTTGGGTGCAAATCTCGGGGGCACCGATGGTTCACCTGAGTTCGATGGCTTGGAAGGAGATTGACCGCCAGCCAGTCCCATCCCGCACGCATGTCTTTCGAAGGGTCTCGAAGTTATGATCCAGGATCTGAGCAAGGTCAGAAATATCGGCATCAGTGCGCATATCGATTCGGGAAAGACCACCCTGACCGAGCGCATCCTTTTCTACACCAAGCGGATTCATGCCATGCGCGAGGTGCGTGGAAAGGACGGGGTTGGGGCGAAGATGGACTCGATGGAACTTGAGCGCGAACGCGGCATTACGATCGCCTCGGCCGCTACACATTGCCAGTGGACCGGGCATCATGTTAACGTCATTGATACCCCCGGCCACGTGGACTTCACCATCGAGGTGGAACGCGCCCTGCGTGTCCTGGACGGCGCCATCCTGGTGCTGTGCGCTGTGGGAGGGGTCCAGTCCCAATCACTGACGGTTGACAGGCAGATGCGGCGCTACAATGTGCCGCGCCTGGCCTTTGTCAATAAGTGCGATCGCGTGGGCGCCAACCCGGAGCGCGTGCTGAGGCAGCTGAAGGAGAAGCTCGGGCTCAACGCGGTCATGCTCCAGCTCCCGATCGGACTAGAGGCTCAATTCCAGGGCGTGGTGGATCTCATCACGATGAAAGCGATCTACTTCGACGGGCCGAGCGGGGAGGATGTCCGCACCGCAGAAATCCCCGGAGAGCTGTGCAATGAAGCTGAGCGCAAACGCGAGGAGATGCTCGATGCTCTGTCGCTCATATCGGACCAACTGGCCGAAGCTTTGCTGGAAGAGAGGGCCAGCGCAGAGCAAATCCGAGATGCGATCCTCCATGGCGTTCTGTCCCTAAAGCTATGTCCCGTGCTCCTTGGATCGGCGTATAAGAACAAGGGCGTACAACCCCTTATGGATGCGGTCGTACAGTATTTGCCGAATCCAATCGAGGTTACCAACGAAGCCCTGGATCTGAGCCGCAATGAAGAGCGATTCATCTTGGATCCCACGCCCGAGAAGCCGCTAATCGCGCTGACCTTCAAACTTGAGGATGGACCGTACGGGCAGCTGACCTATATCCGCATCTATCAGGGCAAGCTACGCAAGGGAGCTGCGGTGGTCAACAGCCGCACGGGCCGCAAGAGCAGGATTGGGCGCCTGGTGCGCATGCATGCCGATGAGATGGAAGAGATCGAGGGTGCCATGGCCGGGGACATCGTGGCCCTCTTCGGCATCGACTGTGCTTCGGGAGACACGCTTACCGATGGGGTGCTGGATGTCTCGATGTCATCGATGTTCGTCCCTGATCCGGTTGTCAAGCTGACGGTCAAACCAAAGGACAACAGGGCCAAGGCAAGCTTGGCCAAGGCGTTGCAGCGCTTCTCGAAAGAAGACCCTACATTTCGCTCCACGGTGGACGAGGAAACCGGGGAGCAGGTCATTGCCGGCATGGGGGAGCTGCACTTGGATGTCTATGTCGAGCGGATGAGGCGCGAGTATCAGGCGGACGTGGAGGTTGGGCAGCCCCAGGTGGCCTATCGTGAGTCGGTGACCCGGCGAGCCTCATTCAACTACACGCACCGAAAGCAGACCGGGGGAGCCGGCCAGTATGCGAAGATCGAAGGCTATATCGAGCCATCGGCATCGGGTGACTTCGAGTTTGAGAACCGCGTCACTGGCGGTAACATCCCTTCCGAGTATATCTCGTCGGTGGAGAAGGGCATCCGGAGCATGTTGCAGAAGGGGCCCCTGCTAGGGTTTCCCATTGTGGGAGTGCGCGTAGTTCTGGAGGATGGGGCCCACCACAGCGTGGATTCCTCAGACATGGCCTTTCAGGCGGCGGCGCGCGGGTGCTTCCGGAAGATCTATCCCCGAACAAAGCCCCAAGTGCTCGAGCCGATCATGGCAGTGGCCGTGGAATGCCCCCCGGAATATCACGGTGATGTGCTCAGCAGCCTGATGCAGCGGCGGGGCACGATCGTGGGTGCGACAGAGGGCCAGGGATTTCTGCGTGTGGAGGCGGATCTGCCTCTCTCGGAGATGTTCAACTACGCAACCACGCTCCGGTCCACCACGCAGGGGAAGGCGGAGTTCTCTATGGAGTTCTCGCGCTATGCGCCAGCGCCCCAGGGTATTGCCGACGATTTGATCAAGGCCCATCAGATCAAGTTGGCTGCGGGGAAGAAGTAGAGAATGGAGGCCTTGGCTCATGTACCGCAAGGAGATGAATGAGCGCAGTCCGCTCCGCGTGTTCGAGAAATCACTGCATGGCGGCTTGGGCAGGGGCAACCTGGGGGTCGTGATGTCTCGTGCGGGGATCGGGAAAACCGCCTTCCTGATCGGTGTGGCTCTGGATGACCTCATGCGTGATCGCAAGGTATTGCACGTGTCACTGGAGGATTCGGTGGAGCGCGTGCGAGATTTCTATGACGCGATCTTCAAGGAACTCTCGACGAGCATTGACCTGGAGGATGCCGCGACAGCTCGTTTGCTGATGGAGCGCAGCCGGATGATCCACAGCTATCGCAGCGGTGAGCTGTCGGTTGAGAAGCTCTGTAGTTCGATTGAGTTCCTCAGTTGTCACGCTCAATTCAAACCGCAGGTTGTGATCATCGACGGCGTCAACTTCTACAATACGAGCAACGAGGAACTGGCGGGGATCCGAGATCTTGCTCAGGACCTGGATGTGGAAATGTGGCTATCGGTGCGGACACACCGCACTGAGCCGCGGAGGGATCCGCGGGGCATTGCCGAGCAGGTGGTTCGATTCGACGCACACATCAGTGTGATGGTCCTGCTCCATGACGAGGAGGATGGCGTAGTTACTATCCAGCTCCTGAAGGACCATGAGAATCAGAACCTGTCGGATCTGCATATGAAACTGGATTCCACAACCCTTCTGCTACTCGCGGAGGAGCCCCCGCGTCTATTCTGAGCCGCGTCTCTCGAAAGGGGCTTCCAACGCTACGTCTATTCTGAGCCGCGTCGCGCGAAAAGAGCTTCCAGCTCTTGGGCGGTCCGTGTGTTGAGCACCTGCGAGGCGGTCAGCCATCCCTTGCGTGCGGTGGCGATGCCCTCAATTACATTTCCCATGGCCCCGGGCGTGTGAGCATCTGGGCTGATGCTGATCAGGATTCCCCGACGCGTGGCTTCGCGGATAAGACGCCAATCCAGGTCGAGGCGCTCTGGCGGCGAGTTGAATTCCATGGCAACTCCGGCGGTGGCGGCGGCGTCAAAGAGGCGGTCCCAGTCGAGCGCATAGCCCTCGCGCTCAAGGAGCAGTCGGCCGGTGGGGTGGGCCAGGATAATCGCCTTGGGATGCTGCATGGCGCGGATGATACGCTGGGTCATCGCCTCGCGGCCCATATGCAAGAGGCTGTGGATGGAGATGAGCGCGTAGTCAAGGCGTGCCAGCGTGCGGTCATCGAGATCCAGGGTGCCGTCGGGGAGGATGTCGCACTCGACACCGTGAAAGATCCTCAGGCCTGTAAAGGCCTCCTGCACTGACCGGATGTGATTGGCCTGCTGCCGGAGCCTTTCCGGGGAAAGCCCGTTGGCGTAGAAGACGGCCGGTGAGTGATCTGTGATGCCCAGATAGCTCCAGCCGAGGGAGTGCGCGGTCGTGGCCATCTGATGAACGGAACCCTTGCCGTCGCTCCAGGTGGTGTGAACATGAAGCACGCCCTTGAGATCCTTGGGTTCAACGAGCTTGGGGAGTTCCCGGCTACTGGCCGCCGCGATCTCGCCGCGGTCTTCCCGAAGCTCGGGTGGCACATAAGCCATCCCGGCGCGCTCATAGATCTCCTCTTCGGCCCGGGGGAGCCAGATCTGCAGGCTGCGGTCCTCGAAGCCATCCCGTCCCGGCAGGCCTGCAGCTGCCTCTGGGGACGGAGGCGCAGCGGGGCCCTGCGCTGCTAAGCATATGCTCCGGCTGGCCAGACGCTGCAGAACGCCGCGCACATGGGAGGCGGATCCGGTCTCCAGGAATAGGCGTGCTGTCAAGTGCGCCGGCGGTACCACCACGACCCGCTGGCGGGGTGTATCGGGCGACTCGAAGAGGAGCGTATCGGGGGGATCCTGGTTCGCAAGACGTGCCCCCTCAAGGCTGGCCAATCGTCCCAGAAGTATGCGTGGCCTTTCGGCGGCAGCGACCCAAACGATCTCATCGACGGTCTCGAGTGCCCGCCGGATATCACCGGCGCGCGTGAGAGATGACAATCCGCTTGCCTGCCGGAGCTGGCGCTCTCGCTCCTCTGCGAGGAGCATTGCCGTTCGCCGCAACCATCGACCCAGGGACCGGCGCCGGCGTTGGATTTCGCTCAGCAGTTGTGCCTGCAATGGATTGCCAAAGCCCTCAATCCGCGCGAGAGCCTCGCGGCGGCAGGCGCGTTCCAGGGTGCGCTGAGAGATGACGCCGGCTTTGACCCAGAGGCTGTGGACCCGGCGGGGACCGAGTCCGCGGATCTTGAGAAGGCCAAAGAGACCTGGGGGAATACGAAGCAGCAGTGCCTCCAGGTCTGCGACCGTGTCTGACTGCACCCACTGGCGTATGCAGGTTTGGACGTCGGCATCCAGTCGCGGCGATGGCGGTGCCGTGCCCGAGAGCCACTCAGCCCAGGCCCGGTCCCCCGCGCGCGCGACGATTCCGGCTGCCTGTCGGAAGGCTTGGGCCCGCTCCGGGGGGTTGCCAAGCAGCTCCAGGGCCAAGGCCATGGTCTTCAGATGCTCTACAATGTCAGCTCGTTCCATCTCCGCTCGGTTCTCCGCACGCTTTAAACTGCGCGGTTTCCTCGGTTCTCCGCACGCTTTCAACTGTGCGGAGGGACTCCGCACACATGCCCGGCGCGGATGTCAGGCCATTTCCACAATTGCTTCCACGGCCTTTTGTATGCCAGGCCCAATCTCGGCCACATTCCCGCCGAGCATGTAGGCAGGAGCCGTAGCGATCTTGTTGGCGCGATCGACTTGGACCTCATCAACCAAGCGCATGACATGCCGGGCGCCCATTGCTTCGATGTCGGCTGCAACCCCTGGATCGTCTCCGATCGTGACCTCCACGGTGATCCCCTTTTGCCCGAAGACCCTCGCGACGAGCACGGGGGCGATGCAGACTGCCCCGATCGGTTTTTTCTGTTCATGGAGGGCAAGGAGCAAGGTGGAGACATCCTCGCGCACCGTGCAGTCCCTGCCACTCCTCCCGTAATTGCAGAGGTTCAGTGCGGCGCCGAAGCCGCCTGGGATCATGATGCCGTCGAGATCCTGGGCGGAAACCTGGGAGATAGGACGGATGTCGCCCCGCGCGATGCGCGCCGACTCGACCAAGATGCCGCGTGACTCCTTAGCTTCCTCTCCGGTGGCGTGATTTATCACATGCGCCTGTGGTGCATCAGGTGCGATACAGAGCCTGTTTACGCCCTGGCGGTCGAGGAAGTAGAGGATGAGGGTCGCCTCGTGGATCTCACTTCCATCCTTTACGCCGCATCCGGAAAGCAGCACGCCGATTTGCTTCATGTGTCAAATCCTCCTCTGGGTGGTATTGCTTCTTTGTCGATTACAGCTACCCTGCGCCGGCCCGGCGGCAGTGGGCCAGGATCCCGCCACGGTGCGCTTAGACCATGCCAGGCCCTAACTGATGTAGCTGCGCCGCGATGGAATCAACCACGATCCGCCCGGCCCCGGGGACCGTACCTCAGGTGCGCCTTGCCGCTCAAGGTGCCGCCGTTCTTGACAATCCCTGGAACTGGGAATAGTTTGATGGGCTTATAAGGGAGACTGCGTAAAGGAGGAGGACTCCCAGAGACCATCTCAAGGGGGAGCTGTGAGCGCCCGAAATAACCAGGTAATGCGTGCCATCAGTGATTCGAGGGATCTAAAGGGGCTGTCCATTGGGCAGTTGGAGCTTCTCTGTGAGGAGATCCGCGGCCTTATCATGGAGACCGTGCGCCGTACGGGAGGACACCTGGCGCCGAGTCTTGGTGTGGTCGAACTGACGGTGGCACTGCATCGTGCGTTTGACTCCCCTCAGGATAAGATCATCTGGGACGTGGGACACCAGTGCTACGCGCACAAGATCCTTACCGGGCGCCGGGAGGCATTCGCCCGCCTGCGGCAGGTGGGTGGGCCCAGCGGCTTCTGCCGGCGCAGCGAAAGCGAGCATGACCCATTTGGGGCTGGGCACGCCAGCACTTCGATCTCCGCGGCCCTGGGCATCGCCGCGGCGCGGGATGCGCTGGGCAGGGACTTCTCTGTGATTGCCGTCATCGGTGATGGCGGCCTCTCCGGAGGGCTGGCCTTCGAGGGTTTGGACAACGCCGGCGTCTCGGGGCGGGACTTCATTGTCATTCTGAATGACAACAAAATGTCGATTTCCCCGACCGTCGGCGCATTGTCGCGGCATCTGACGGAAATCATCACCCATCCGCTGTTCGAGCGCACCAAGAAGGAGGTCTGGGACCTGACCGAGAAGCTCCCCCGGCTGACGCGCCCGGTCCAGCAGATTGTGCGCCGGATTGAGGAGAGCTTGAAGGGTTTGATCACTCCAGGTCTTTTCTTCGAAGACCTGGGTTTTCGGTACCTGGGTCCGATTGATGGCCACAAGCTGAACGAACTGATCCCCGTGCTGCAGAAGGTCAGGCGGATGAAGGGACCCATTCTGGTCCATGTACTCACGCAGAAGGGTCGGGGATCGGCAGCCGCGGAGGACAATCCCCGCAAGTTCCACGGCATCGCGCCCATCCCAACGGAGCGCGAGAAGGTCGAGAAAAGACCGGCCCGGATCTCCTACACGGAGATCTTTGGTGAGACCTTGGTGGAGCTGGCCGTGCACCGCAAAGAGCTGGTGGCGATCACGGCGGCGATGTGCGACGGCACCGGATTGACCGAATTCGCCCGGCACTTTCCGCAGCGTTTCTACGATGTCGGGATTGCCGAGGGCCATGCAGTGACCTTCGCGGGCGGCTTGGCCACCCAGGGCATCCGGCCTGTGGTCGCGATTTACTCGACTTTTCTCCAACGCGCCTACGACCACCTGATCCATGATATCGGCCTTCAGAACCTGCCGGTGATCTTTGCCCTGGATCGGGCGGGCCTGGTGGGGGAGGATGGCGCAACGCACCATGGGGCATTCGACATCTCCTATATGACATCCATACCGAACTTTACTGTGGCGGCTCCGCGTGATGGCAAGGAGCTGCGTGATCTTCTGTACACAGCCGCGGCGAGCAACGCCGGGCCCTTTGCCATCCGCTATCCGCGGCTGGCGGTTCCCGACGCCGGCGCACTCGAGCACGAACCAGAGCTACTGGAAATCGGTACCTGGGAGCACCTGCGCCAGGGCCAGGACGGGTGCTTCCTGGCTGTGGGCACCATGGTGGAGGTTGCGCTAGCAGCCGCCGACCGCCTTGCCCTGCGCGGACTGCGAATGGGTGTTGTTAATGCGCGTTTCCTCAAACCGCTCGATGGGGAGCTGTTGGCGCGCCTGGCTGAGGAGCACGATCTGCTGGTGACCATTGAGGAGAACTCGCTCACAGGCGGATTCGGTTCCCTCGTGGCCAGTGTCTTGGCGACCCAAGGGTGGGAGGGGAGCGCGGCCCCCCGGCTGCTGTCGCTAGGCCTGCCGGATGCGTTTGTCGAACACGGGACCAGGCAGCAACTGCTGGAGATCGTGGGGCTGACGCCGGAGCGGATTTGCGCCCAAGTTGCGCTGGTGTTGCAGCGCCAGCGCGACGAATGCAAGCTGGGTTCGCGGCCTTTGGAAATGCCTTCGGCATGATAATCTTGCGAGTGGATTGGGAGGCGATGCTTGACAAGCAAGGGCGTTGAGAAGGTAGTGATTCTCGGCTCGGGTCCCGCGGGATTGACGGCGGCGATCTACACGGCCCGGGCTCAGCTCAAGCCGGTTGTGATTGAGGGCGATCAGCCGGGTGGCCAGCTGATGATCACGGGTGAGGTTGAGAACTACCCTGGATTTCCAGATGGCATCCCGGGGCCGGAGCTCATGGAGAACTTCCGCAAGCAGGCCGGGCGTTTTGGCACCCGCTTCCGACCAGGCCGTGTGACGGCCGTGGAGCTCTCGAAGCAGCCGCTGCTGCTCACCTTGGAGGGGGGAGAGCAGCTGAAGTCCGAGACGCTCATTATCGCCACGGGTGCCTCAGCCAAGTGGCTTGGATTGGAGTCAGAGACCGCGCTGCGGGGTGCGGGGGTGAGCGCGTGTGCCACGTGCGATGGCTTCTTCTTCCAGGGCAAGGAAGTGATGGTCGTCGGCGGTGGTGATACGGCGCTGGAGGATGCCATCTTCCTGACGCACTATGCCAGCAAGGTGACCATCGTGCACCGGCGCGACCAGCTGCGAGCTTCGAAGTACATGGAGGAAGCCGCACGCGGGAACGAGAAGATCAGCTTTATTTGGAATGCGGTGGTCGACGAGATCAGGGATGTGGGTGCCAAACGCGTGACGGGGGTCCTGCTGCGCAATGTCAAGAGCAACGAAACCACCGAGGTTTCATGCGACGGCGTCTTTATTGCCATCGGGCATAAGCCAAACACCGAGTTCTTCGAGGGCCAGATCGAAATGAATGATGCCGGTTACCTTGTTCCCGAGGGCCGGACGACGCGCACGAAGATCCCGGGGGTCTTTGTTGCCGGGGATGTGGATGATGCACGCTATCGTCAGGCGACGAGCGCAGCGGGCCACGGTTGCATGGCGGCGATCGACGCCGAGCGTTTCCTGGTGGGAGAGCCGCCGGCCCTTGAGAGAACTCTATAGTGGACCGCGCAGTGAGTGGGAAAGAAGTGGAGCGTAGAGCGATGTCTGATCCCTCGCTCCCAGAACCAGAGCCAGGTGCCATGGAACGGCCCATTATCGTCTATGGGCACGAGACGCTCCGGCTGATGGCTCGCCCCGTTGCGAACATCGATGAGGATACGCTTAAACTCGTGGCATCACTGCAGGCCACTATAAGGTCAGCGCAGGGCATCGGTTTGGCTGCGCCCCAGGTAGGCATTTCCCAGCGTG
>JAGMDA010000640.1 GCA_023128935.1 Candidatus Eiseniibacteriota bacterium
TTATGAGTCGCTTCTCGCTTTCGCTGAGTTCGGGGTCGTTGAGGTCGCTAACGCGCAGGTGGGTGTTGTCTTGAGCATCGCGCAGCTTGGCGCGGCCGAAGCCGAGGATCTCGAACTGACGCTGTACGGCCCCGTACTCCTCCTCGAAGGGGGTGGCCGAGAGGAGCAGGACGCGCTTCGCCCGCGGGCGATACCAGGGTCTGTCGTCGGAGACCCCTTCGGGGTGGCCGAAGGCAAATCCCAGGATGCGGTTACGGATGCTGCCCTTGGCGCGGAAGCCGTGCTTGAGGTTGTGACCCTCGTCGATGACGAGCAGGTCGGCGTCGGGCACGGCGGCATTGAGGGCGCAGCCGAACGCGTCGCGGAACTCCTCGGGGTTCTTGGGGGACAGCGCGTGTGGGCTCAACCAGGGCAGCAGTCGTCGCAGTTCTCTGCGGAGCCGCCGGCGATTCTCGGGCTGCTTGAGTGCCAGGCTGAAGCTCGTCATGCGCAGGAAGAAGTCGCGGTCTGCATTGATGAGCGCCTCACGGGCGAAGTCGAGAAGTGATCCGCAGAGGACCGGCTGCCACGCCGGTCCGCCCTGCAGCGACTTGACCCGGTTGCCGATCGGTTTCCAGTTGCGGCCGACGAAGTTCTGCAGCTCCTTGACCCATTTGCGCTGGATGTTCTCACGCGGAGTGATGACCACGATACGCGCCCTGGGATCGAAGTAGCGTACGAGGCTCATCACCGCCAAGGCGACGTAGGTCTTGCCCATGCCGACCTCGTCGGCGAGGTAGGCACAACGATTGCGGGCAAGCATGTTGAAGATTGCGACGCTGCCCTCGAGCTGATCCTCGGCAAAGCCCAGGCGCTTGGTCTCTTTGGTCGGAGCGAAGTCGATCAGCGCGCGGACGAAGTCGGGGGTGATGGAGGGGAGGGTGGCGTCCTTGCGGGCGGCTGTGGCCTGACCGCCCATCTGCAGCGCCGCCGACCCGCCCGCTGTCGAATCGACCGTGCTCACTGCTCGTTCTCCTCGACGGTTACCGGCTTCAGGAATGCATCCTCGTACCAGTCGATGAACTGCTGGCCGCCCGCGATCTCGGCGATCGGGAGCCGCGCTCGCACTTCGCTGAGCCTATCGAGGAGTGTGTTCAGCCGTTCGGCCTGCTTCTTGCGCTCGCTGAAGAAGGTTGGATGCTCCTTTGCCAGGAGATCGCGCGTCTGCCGGGCACATAGAAAGGTCACGTAGCGAATGATCGGATCTTCCCTCTCGCGGCTGCGCGACTCCTCCAGCAGGGAGGGTAGGGAGTCGTACTTGGCGCCCAGGAGGCGTGCTTCGGCTGCGCGCTCGCGCCCCTCCTCGATCGCCTGGCTGGTATGGCGGCGTAGACAACCGAAGGCATGATAGATGCCCGCGAAGCGGTCGAAGATGGTGTGGCGGGAGACGAGCTTCTCTCGGATGTAGAGCGGGATGCCCTGATCGGTGACATCCGTTCCGATGCGCTGCTCGATGAACACGGCCCGCTGCTCCGGCGTCAGGAGCGACCAGTACTCCAGGATCTCCTCGGGGGTGAGCTGGGCGAGGAGCGAGGGGCGATGGGCCATATTCTCCTCACGCACCAGGACTCGCCAAGATCCCTTGGCGTGCTTGATCAGAAGGAAGCTGGTTGAGGGCAGGATGTCTTTGACCTCCTTGGCTGCGTCTTCCGAGCACGGGATCCACTTGCCTCTTCTCGGCTGGGGCACACGGAAGAGCGTGCCACCGGTCGTGTCACAGATCTCGAAGCCTCCCGGCGCCGGATCGATCAGCCGGTACGACAGCTCGCCGGAGGCCCAGTCGAACCGCAGGCTGAGATTCAGCGCAGCGGGCTGTAGCCCATCTTCCTCCTTGGGGGTCGTGTCGGCGAACGTCTCGGGCTCATCGTCACTGCACTGGAGCCACCATCTACGCGGGAAGCCGAGATCGCTTACGTCCACCAGGAAGGCGGCTTCCAGGTTGCCTGCATCAGCGCGGCTGTGGGCTGCTTCCGTCAGATTGGGAGATCCGATGAGGAGGATATCGCCGCCATCACGGCTCCACAGCCGGTAGACCTTGGCGTGGACTCGGCGGGGCGGCAGCTTTGCCGAGGTGCAATCGGGGCTCCGTGAAGTGATCTCCGGCGCAAGATCGGCCCAGTGGGCGAACTCCTCGACGGCTTTGAAGGTCTTCGCGGTCACCTGCGCGGTGCCGTCGAGATCTCGCGGCAGGAAGACTCGCGTCTCGCGCGGCTCGAGGGTGTCGACGAGGTCCACCAGGGGGCCGGCCCCGTGCGGGTCGAAGTAGGGTGAGATGACCTCGAGGTTCCAGTCGACGTAGAGTCGCAGATCGCCGAGCCACTCGGCGAGCGGAAGGCGCTTCTGCCCGCAGAAGATGCGAGTGTGGTATCGGCTGCTGGATCTTGCCTTCGTGAAGCGACGCCGGACGGTGCGATCCCGGATGAATTGCCGAGTCGTCCGCAGGGCAACCTGATCCTCTCCCGTGTCAGCGCTGTCCGAGATGCGTCTCAGCAGCTCCAGCAGGTCGCGTCGGAATGGACAGCGGCGGGGACGAGAGCGCTCGCCGATCCGCACGTCCCGCCAGTCCTGGTCCTTCAGCTCGGTGATGTGGCCACACTCGACATTCTCCCACCAGCCGGCGCGTGTGAGGTTCGCCGAGAAGATGCCGACGATGAGGCTGGGGTAGGACTCCGGGTAGTCGTCTTCTGCCTCGGCGCCGGTGGGGTCGTCGACCAGGAGTAGGGCGATCTTTGGGTGGAAGCAGCCCGTTGCCCGGCCGATGTCGATGCGCCGGTAATCGAGCTGTGCCGGTTCAGCGTCCTGCGCCAGTGCGCTCCGGTCGTAGTAGACAGCGATCTCTTCAAGAGACTGCATCGCATCCTCGAGTTGGATGCGGCGCACCTTGTCGACCTGGCTGAAGCTCTGGTCGAAGAGCAGGGGCAGCAGGTGCAACTCGAAGAAGCCCGGGTCGAAAGTGAAGGTCGTGAAGACAGCGGTCCGCACACGGCGTCCCGCGATTGCTTCGCTGAGCTGCTGCGAGAGCACAGCGGCGGGGATACGACCGGCGGCCTTCACTTGGCTGCGTCCCTCCGTTGGATGGATGCTCTGCTGAGCTCGGTGGTCGCTGTGCTGCTGCTGGGTGTCATGGTTCTTCGCGGAGCCTCTTATTCGACTTCCCGAGCCCTTCTGTAGATGCGCCGCCGGTGCTACGATCCCACGGAATCCCCCTCCGCGACATCACGATTCCCCCTGAAGCTGCTTCGTGATGCTTTTAAGGGCGTCGATGAAGTAGCTGTTCCGCCAGAGCGTCGGCAGCTCGTCGGACTCGGGCAGAAGCTGCTCGATCACCCGGTAGCGCACCTCGATCTGCCCTCCCTCAGTGAGAACGACCCACGGCGCCCCTTTGCGGGCTTGCTGGACCTTGGCGTTCCAGTCGATTACCGCGCGGATGGCCACCTCATAGTCCCCCTGGGCCAGCGCGTGATGGCAGCGGCGGGCTGTGGCGGAAACCGGCTTGCTCGCGATATCCCCGATCTCGGGGATCAGATCCTCGAACGCGTGCGCATCTAGGTTGGGCACACGCTCTCCCCATCGTTCCCGCAGCGCGGCGGCAGCTTGCTCAGGCTGCTGATTGGATCGGGTGAGCACGAACTCGAACAGTGCCGCGGCCGGGGCCAGAAGGGCCTCGAGGTGGACGATACGCGTGAGCGCCTTGACCAGACCCTCATCTGTGTCCGCAGCCGCACGTGCGAGTGTGAGGGTCTCCGCTCGGCTGAGGAGTGTCTCCAGATCGGAGTGCGTCTCGAGGAGGCGGCGGAAGCGCGCTTGTCTTCCGGCTGAGCTGGTGGTGGGGCGTGTCTCCGCGGGCGGCTTGATGGACTGCTCGTCGGGTGGGTCCTGCGGCTGGGCGTTGGGTGGCACATCGCGATGAGTCTCGGGCAACCCCTCGCCTGGCGTGGCGGACTGCCCCTCGAGGGGAGTTGCCGGAGTTCCCAATCCGTCCCGCAAGTAGTGACCGTAGAACCGGAGTTCATTCGTCGTGAGTCGCTGGGGGAGGAGCCGGGCCAGGCCAACGAACGCCGGATCCTTCTTGCGAGTGTCCAGGGTGCCCCCGCGGGCGACTAGCCTCATGATTGGTCGCAGGGAGCCGTCCAGCCGGGCGATGTAGTTCTCCTCGACGAACTTCTGGGCGACCGGTGTCAGTCCAAACATCTCATCGGTCAGCCAGCCGGACCGTCGAGCCGACAGAGAGTAGAGACCCCAGAGACCGTAGACCTTCTGATCCGAGAGAATGAGTCCACGACGGTCGGCCCGGATGGGGACCTTGCCCTTGCCCTCCTGAAAGAGTCGCTTGACGCGCTCGATCCCACGGATGTCGTCATCGACGCCATGTTCCACGTGGCGGGCGTATGCGGCGGCTTGCTCCATCCGCAGGAAGATGTTGAGCGCTTCCTCTCGCGGGACGGTTCTCTCTTCGATGAGGCGTCCTGCGAAGTAGCGCGCAAGCAGGACGATCGTGAAGCCGCGGACGGAGGTGCTGACGGTCGTGATGTTGGTGATGACGTGTCGTCCGAACGCTACCCAGATCGGCATGATCCCAAGAGGATCTCGGGATCCCTTGATCTTGGCGTTGGGGTCTTCGAGGGTTAGGAATGGCATGGGCAAGGTGCCTTCGGTTCACCTATCATGGGTGCCGCCGATGACTCCGCGACTGAGCCACGCAGGCCGCACGTTACAGGTTCAGTTCCACGCTCGCCAGCGGCTCAAGTGTGCCGCAGTGAGAGGGAATTCCGCAACTTCTTTGATACTGGACGATTCCGAGAACTGGGGTAGAGTTCTCTCGCCTGCGGGCAGCTGGATTCTGATGCATCCTCCTATCGTGCAGAATCTTCAGGTCACTCACTAGAACACCTGTCCGTCCCGAGAATCCCAAATGCTGCTCTCTTGAGCGTATCTACCCTACCACAACGCCGAACTCACCGGGTAGCGCGTGGCAGCATCGGTTGGACTATGACGTGGGGTGACAGCGGACGGCGAGACAGCAGACCCCGCAGTGCAAGCTGGACGTCGCGGTACTGTCGGTGCGGATCAAACGTAGAGCCCTCGCTTGCTCAGGCAGCGACACGCTCGTAGTGATGATGCAGGCCACCGACCTCGGTCACTTCAGTGACATCGCCGTCGTCTACCCAACCAGCCTGGGACGCCAGCGCAGATCCAGACACGAGGCGATTGCCTTCTTCAGCGTCCCTGGAATCCAGACGGAGACGCTCAGCAGCCTCACGCAAAATGGGAATTCAATTCAGAATCTGTTTGCGTTTGAGCCGGCCGAGGGTAGAACTGGCCATGGCGAACATCCCCTATCAGGACAGGACCCTCTCGACTGCCCTGTGGGCGGCAGCGGAGGACACCCCAGGCGGGATGGGGTTCCTGTACAATCCCCATCGTTTGAATGTGGCCACGAGCCGGGCACGGTGCGCATGCATCCTGGTGGCGCCGCCGCGGCTGCTTGAGCCGGATTGTCGGACTCCGGAGCAGATGCAGTGGGCGAATGGGCTGTGCCGGTTAAGGGAACTGGCCAGGGTAGTCGCGTTTTGATGGGAACTTGAAAGCGAAGTGCAAGCATCCTAGGGTGCTGCATGCAGAGGATTGCGGCAGCGCTGCCGCCGCATGAAGTGCAGCGCAGTTCGCAAGTGGAGAGGAGCGCCCCATACCATGCCCACGGCAGAGGACATTCTGCGAGCCCTTGGAATTGGTGAGGGCCTCGATTGGGAATACAAATCGGCCAGGGGCGGCTTACCTGGTTCGCTATGGGAAACCTACAGCGCCATGGCGAATACCGACGGCGGCG
>JAGMDA010000641.1 GCA_023128935.1 Candidatus Eiseniibacteriota bacterium
ACCGTCCTCCAATAGGGAAGCGACTGTGAAGTCCCGTCCCAACACCTTCTCGGTTTGAGCAGTGACGCCCATTTCCAGGATGCCCTTGATCTCATGATCGAGTACTCCATCTGGAAGGCGTCCGTCGGAGATGACATAGCGCAGGATGCCGCCCAGCTCAGGCTTGGCCTCAAACAGAGTGGGGGCGTGCCCCAGACGGGCCAGGTAGTAGGCGACCGTGAGTCCTTCGGCGCCCGCGCCGATGACGGCTGTGCGCTTGCCCGAATCGGGGTTCTTGTAGGGGTTGATGTGTTTCCCGGTGCGCAGCTCGTAGTCTGCGACGAAGCGCTTGAGCGGATTGATTCCAACTGGTTCATCCTCGGCCAAATGGCGGCGGCAATCGAGTTCGCAGGGGGCCGGGCAGATACGCCCGCAGATGAGCGGCAGCGGGCATTTCTCCTTGATAATGCGCAGGGCCTCCTCGAAGCGGCCATGCTTGATCTCGCGGATATAGCCGGGGATGTCAATCCCGGTGGGACAAGCACGCTGACAGGGGGCGGTGCACTCATCGCTGTTGTACTCATCCAGGATACGTCGTGTTGATGAGGTCAGGGAGATGATACCCTTCGGGCACGCCTTGGCGCACGCTCCGCAGCCGACGCAGTTGTTCGGATTGAAGCGGGGGAGGTGGTCATCGCCTATCGAGAGGGCATCGAACTGGCAGGCCTTGACGCAACTGCCGAGGCCGATGCAGCCAATGGGGCAGAGCTTACTGCCGCCGAAGAGCGCAACAGCGGCATGGCAGTCCATCGCGCCGTTGTACCGGTAGATTAGATCCGCATCCTCGCTGCCGTAGGTGCAACTCGTCTGGGCAAGTTCGGGTTCCTTGGCCTCGACCTTGATGCCCATGACCGCGCCGACCGCGACAGCTGTCTCAAGACCGCCCACAACACAGACATTCGCTTCGGCTTTGCGGGCGACAATTGCCTCGGCGCAAGCTCGGCATCCCGCATAACCACAGCCGCCGCAGTTGGCGCCAGGCAAGGCATTCTCGACCGCGCCGATCAGCGGGTCCTCCTTCACGTAGAAGATCCGGGAGGCCACACCAAGAACAATGGCCGCCAGCGCCCCCAGTCCACCCAGAAAAACCAGAGCTATTGCCATCTGTGGATTCCTATGCTTCCGACTCCGGAACTCTCGAACCAAACACCTTCAGTACCAAGGCCTCCAAACCCGAGGCCTCGCAACCTCAAGCCTTCAATCTCAAGGCCTCCAAACCCACGCCTTCTAGGCCATGCCCTTGAACCCCATGAAGGCCAGAGACATGAGCCCGGCCGTGATCAGGGCGATGGCGGTATCCTGCAACGGCTGCGGAATGCGCGCCGTCCGGAACCGTTCCCGCAAACCTGCAAAGAGCACCAATGCCAGCGCAAAGCCGGCGGCACTGGCGATCGAGAAGATCACCATCTCAACAAATCTGTAATCGTTCTTCACACTGATGAGTGCAACGCCGAGGATTGCGCAGTTTGTCGTGATCAGTGGCAGGAAGATACCGAGTGCCTGATACAGGGCAGGCAGCGTTTTTTTCATGAATATCTCGATGAACTGGACCAGTGCAGCTATGACCAGGATGAAGGCGATCGTCTGCAGGTGCACCAAATTGAAGGGAACCAGGATGTTTCGGCTGACAAGCCAGGTGATGGCCGAAGCCACCGTCATGGTGAAGATCACCGCCATCCCCATGCCAATGGCGGTTTCCATGCGCTTCGAGACACCCAGGAAAGGACAGTTGCCAAGGTATTGGGCCAGCAGGATGTTCTTGACGAGAATCGCACTGATGACGAGCAGGATCAAGTTCACATCTACCTCCGACTCCGGCTCAACCTAAATCTGGAACTCAAACTCCAAACTCAACCTCA
>JAGMDA010000642.1 GCA_023128935.1 Candidatus Eiseniibacteriota bacterium
TCCACAAGCTCGAGTGGGAGGATAATGGCAAGGCCAAGACCTACCGGGCCATCGAGGGCGGTCAAGAGGAGGTGGAAGTGAGCCTTCCGGCTGTGCTGACTACGGAAAAGGGACTCAATGAGCCCCGTTACGCCTCCCTCAAGGGGATCATGCAATCCAAGCGCAAGCCGATCGAAGAGGTCACCCCGTCAATCCCGGCCGCAGAGGTTGCCAGCGCGGCCGCGGGGGTTCGGATTGTGGAGATGTTACCTCCCCCCGCCCGCGGCGGCGGCCAGAAGTTCGAGGGTGAGCCAGATGAGGTCGTACCCAAGGTTGTCGAGTTGCTGAAAACGGAAGCCAAGGTTTTCTAGGGGAGGTAAGGTTCAGGATGGCGGGTCGAATCCTGGTGTTTGCGGAGCAAAGGGAAGGCAACTTCCGCAAGAGCGCATTCGAGGCGATCGGTCGGGCGAAGGACCTAACTGATGATGTGCACGCGCTGGTTGTCGGGAGTTCCATCTCGACGATTGCCCCCACGCTCGGAAATTATGGCGCTCAGATAGTCCATACGGTGGAGGATCCGTCCCTGGATCGTTATTGGAGCGACGGCTATGCTGCAGCGCTGACCGCTGCCTTTGAGGCGCTAGAGCCGGACCTGGTGATCATAGTCGCAACGGCGATGGGGAAGGACCTGGCCCCGCGTGTGGCCGCCCGCAAGGGGCTGGCTATCCTGAGCAACTGCATTACGCTTGAGGAGACCGATGGCGCTTTCGAGGCCACAAAATCGATTTATGGTGGCAAGGTGTTCGCAACGGTGCGCACCACCCGTAAACCAGCGATGGCCACCATACGGCCCAGTGCCTACCCGGTACCCGAATCGTCGGATACCTTGGCCACAGTGCAGCCGCTGGCCGTGGACTTGCCTGCCGACAGCCGTGTTAAAGTCACACAGGTCCTCAAGCAGGAAGAGGGCGTCTTGGATGTGCAGGAGGCCGACACCATCGTCTCGGGCGGGCGCGGTCTGAAGGATCCCAAGAACTTTGACCTGGTTGAGCAACTGGCCCAGACATTGGGAGCGGCCGTCGGTGCATCCCGCGCTGCCGTGGATGCCGGCTGGATCGATCACGCCCACCAGGTTGGCCAGACGGGAAAGACGGTTTCACCAAAGTTATACGTAGCCGTTGGGATCTCTGGGGCCATTCAACACCTAGCTGGCATGCGCACCTCGAAGTGTATTTTGGCGATAAACAAGGATCCCGATGCTCCGATCTTCAACATGGCCGACTACGGGATTGTGGGAGACCTGTTCAAGGTCCTACCTGTGCTCACCGACGCAATCGCAAAGGTGAAGGGATAGGAGATGACCACCCGCGAAACGGCGGAGGCCAAAGCTCCCGGTCACCGTCCAGGGCGGAAGGAAGGAAGGGGAACCTTGGAAAAAGACCAGGCCTTGGGGCGAATGCTGCACGATGATAGCACGCTGATCCCGCATGGCGTGGAGGGTCAGGTGACGGCGGTGGTCGGTGGGGATGATCCCGCTCCGAGCGCCAAGGTCACGCCGCAGGTCACCGAGGGAACCGAAGGAAAAGCGGCGGTGCCCCCTTCGGAAGAAATCCAACCCTCAGAGGAACCTGAAGAGGCTGCTCCCGAGAAGCGCGAGCTACGCTTTCCGCTCTCCTATCCCGTGCCCCTGGCCACTCTCCGCGAGCGCATTCCTTTCCTCTTGGACCACGGGCTGAACGTGGAGGTAGATCTCTCCGACACGACTTATAATGGGGAGATCACGATCCGGGAGCTGGAGCGGCTGGCCATCGAGCTGAGGCGCAACAAGATCAAGGTGATAGCCCACCTGCCCCACCATGATCTCAAGCTGGCGAGTCACGACAAAATGATTCTCCAGCACAGCATGGATGCGGTTCAGGAAGGGTTGGAGATCGGCAAAATCCTAGGCGCCCGGATCGCCATCTTTCAGAGTGGTTTCAGCAATCACGTCAAACCCAAGGACATTGATTGGTGGGTGGCGGAGTGCATCGTAGCGCTTGAGGACTTGGTCTCCCGCGCCAAAGAAGAGGAAGTCATCGTCGCTCTTGAGAACACCTGGGAATCGGATGAGGCGGTCATCGGTCGGCTGTATGATGCCGTCGACTCACCATGGTTCCGCTTCTGCTGCGATGTCGGACATGCCGCTTGCTTCTCGCAGTTCGCCCCGGAGGACTGGATCGTCCAGTTCCGCGACCGGATTGCCAGCTTCGGATTTCACGACAATGACGGTATGGCGGACCAGCACATGGCCTGCGGCGAAGGCGTCGTTGGTTTCGATGTGATCAGCGAAACGATCCACGAGGAGTTGACCGAGCCAGTCAATATCACGCTGGATGTGCGCGAGGAGGACCTGCTGCCCTCAATTCGCCATCTGGAGGAATGCGGTTTCCACTTTGAGCGCGCGCATGCCTAAGGCCGGATCCGCAAGGACCTAAGGCCTGATTTCTCCACCAAGCTCCGCCGAGACCGGGGCCGCATAAAGGCCCGGCGCTCAACTTGCGCCTGCCCCTGGACGGGGCAGGCGCGACCGATTCGCTTCGGGCCGTTATGCGGCCCCGGCCTCGGCTCCTCGGTTACCTTTTGGCTGAACCGGACATACCAAGGCCTTCGAAGAGCGTGTCGGCATAGGATAATGAGCTGTCCCTTGATCCGCCCGCGGATTCGACCCCTACAAAAGCATCGATGTTCGATGGCCCTACCCGCACCCGCCGAGGCCCCGGGCGGATCGACCTTGCCCACCAATCACTTGTGAGAGCGCAAGATCACGGGATGGCTCCTAGGTGTTGACAATCCGAGGATCGTCCAGCATAATTGATGAGTCAGCGCCGAGAGGATGCTGACAGCTGAGGACAACCGGAAAGGGGTGATGTGCAAAGAACGCATTTGGGTTGTGGGGATGGGTGGGTCGCAGTTGCCTGGGGGCGTCCTTCGAGGGATGGGCGTTTGGTCAATGTAACTGTGGTTTGACAGCTCTTGGACAGACAACTGTCGAAAGGAAAAACACGATACGGTTACTTCTGCTTGATCGACCAGAATAGTTGGCCCAGCTATGCTGCTTGGACCTAGCACTACGAGGACGGCTGGATTAACCCCAGCATGATCTCGTCTTGGGTTTCGGTCAACAGCTTTGGCATCGGTATTTGGTTCGATGAGGGTAGCTCGCCTGTCGAGTTGGCCACCTGGGGTTCGATCAAGACTCTCTTTGAGTAAGATCACTCGAAAAATCTGCTGATTCCTCAATGGACCCGTACCCGCCAGTACGGGTCTATTGCTTTATAGGCATGTGTGTAGACGATCCCTCCCGGCGTAGATCAATGTGGGGCGCTGCGATTGCGAGGGGAGGCGACTTTACGGGCGTTGAGGAAGGAGCAGGTGTCTGCCTTGCGCGCAGCATCATTTTGTTTTCTGCTGCTCGTTCAGAGCGCGCACTGTATCATCCGCCCGCACGTGAACTCCACACGAGCGCGGGGGGGGGGCATCGGGTGACCAGGCTTGAGAAGACAGGCCGGATCAGGCACCGGGGGATCGGGCCATTCTCGGGCTGGCTGCTGCTGGGGCTCTTCTTGATCCTGCTGCTGTTGGTCCTCAACGCGGGCCTCTTCGTGACCTACCGCCAGGTGCGCGGGACGATTGAGGAGGAGTTGGGTCAGAGACTCCTCGCCATCGCGTGCGCCGCTGCGGCCGGTGTTTCGCCCTCCGACTTCGAGGCTGTGCAGCGTGAGGCCGAGGGCGAAGCGACAGAGCGGCTCCGGTCCTTGATGGAGCGGATCCGTATCGAAACTGACCTGGGCGAGATTTATCTGATCGACCTGGAACGCCGTCATCTCTTGGATCCCGATGGCAGGTGGCCTCCTGGTTATGAGCATCCGGCGCTGGAGCTGCACTTCGGGGCGGTTACGGCTGCCCTGGCCGGCGTGGCAACCGCGAGCGACCTATACCGGGTCGGACAGGTCTATCTGGAGACGGCGTTCGCTCCCGTCCTCGGCAGCCGGGGGGAGGTCCTCGGTGCGATTGCCGTGGAAGGGGGCTCTGGATTCTTCCAGGGACTCTG
This sequence comes from Candidatus Eiseniibacteriota bacterium, assembly GCA_023128935.1. Lineage (GTDB taxonomy): Bacteria > Eisenbacteria > RBG-16-71-46 > CAIMUX01 > WJJG01 > DAOVQB01. The sequence continues at coordinate 4,070 of JAGMDA010000642.1, forward strand.
GAACCTCAGGCGCCAGGTGCTCGTTAGTGGAGCTGCGGGCATGGCGGCCATTCTTGGACTGACGCTGTTCTTCTCCCGACTCCTCCGAGCACAGGCCATGGCGGCGCGGACGCTGCGTGAGACCGCTGCCTTGGCGGCCGCTGGTGAGCTGGCTGCCATCCTGGCCCATGAAATCCGCAACCCATTGGCGATCATCTCTGCGTGTGCCGAGCGGGTTCAGGCGAAGATCGCGCGGGGCAAGCCTGCCGAGGATGTGCTCACGTGGTTTGAAGCCATCCCGCGGGAAGTGGACCGATTGAACCAGGTCCTGACCCAGTACCTTTCCTTCGCCCGCCCCACTGACCTGCAGGGTGAAGCCGTGGCGCTCGGAGCGACCATTGATGCGGCGCTCTCGCTGCTGGGAGGGGACTTCGTCCGCAAGGGCATCACAGTAGAACGCGGCGACAAGGATGTTGGGCATGTGCGCCTGGCAATAGCCCCGACTGCTCTCCACCAGATCCTGCTGAATCTTTTCCTGAATGCGCGCGATGCCATGCCCGAGGGGGGCAGGGTAGTGATCACGGCCCGCAAGGCAGGAGATCAGCTGATGATCCGGATTTCCGACAACGGCTGCGGAATGAACCAGAAGCAGCAGCGCCACGCATTCGAGCGTTTCTACACGACGAAATCCGGAGGGTCGGGGCTCGGGCTGGCGGTCGTGCGATCGATGCTCGATCTCTACGGGGGGCGCGTCGATCTGGAGAGCGAAGAGGGACGGGGTACGACCTTCACCGTCTGGATCCGAATGGCCGATGCGGAGTAGGAGGGTGCAGCGGATGGCGGGTGAGAAGCATGCCAAGCGAACGGATCGTGGAGCACAGGGTGCGCCTGATCCGGACGGGCGAGTTGAAGGGCCGGAAACGAGGGGATTCCGCATCCTTGTGGTGGATGACGAGGCTGCAATCCTGCGGAGTCTCGAGGATCTCCTCTCCGAAGAGGGCTACCATGTGGCCACCGCCGGTTCGGGTCGAGAAGCACTCGATGCGCTCGGAGCCTCTGAGCCGGCACCGTTCCATTTGGTCATCACGGATCTGCGGATGCCACCGCCCGACGGGTTGGAGTTGCTGCGCACAATCAAGAAGCAATGGCCCGATACGGAGGTGATGCTGCTCACGGCCTTTGCCACGCGTGAGACTGCGCGCGAGGCGATGAAAGAGGGCGCACTCGAATACGTCGAGAAGCCGTACAAGGAGTTTGAGATGCTCCTGCGCGTCGGGCGCCTGTTCGAGCGCTATCGGCTGGCCCGCGCGAGCGCGCGGCTCGAGGAGGAGCGCGCGCGGCTCGAGACTGAACGGGAAGCTCTCGCCCGTAGGGTGGAGACACTTGAAGGGCTCTCGCAATCATACAATTCCTTCGAGCACCTAATTGCGCGCAGTCCGGTGATGAAGGAAGTCTTTTGCCTCGCGCGCAAGGTTGCCGCCACCAATGCCATCGTCCTGATCCGAGGTGAAAGCGGGACGGGCAAGTCGGTACTCGCCCGGGCGATTCATCTGGCAAGCAGCCGGCGATCCCGCTCCTTTCTCAAGATCAACTGCAGCGCTCTGCCTGAATCGTTGCTCGAGAGCGAACTCTTCGGGCACGAGAGGGGCGCCTTCACTGGTGCGATTCGGCAGAAGGACGGGCTTTTCTCCGTCGCCGATGGCGGGACCCTGTTCCTGGATGAGATCGGTGACATTTCACCATCGATCCAGTTGAAGCTGCTGCAGGTGATCGAGGACCGGACCTTCCTGCGAGTTGGAGGCACCCAGCCAATCACCGTCGATGTGCGCATACTGGCGGCGACCAACCGCGTACTGGAAAAGGCGATCGCAGCGGGTGACTTCCGAGAAGACCTCTTCTATCGGCTCAATGTCTTCCCGATCCTGATCCCCCCCTTGCGCGATCGCAGTGAGGATGTTCCACCGCTGGTGGAACGTTTCTTGAGGCTCAAGGGTGTGAACCCGGGCGCAATCTCCCCGAAAGCCATGAAAGCGCTTCTGCAACACCCGCTTGCGGGGAACGTCCGGGAACTCGAGAATATCCTCGAGAGGGCCCTGATCCTGGCTGGAGAAGGGCCGGTTGGCCCAGAGCTGATCCAGTACCCCCAACCGGATCAAGCTTCCAACACATTGGAAGGCATCGAGATACCGGATGAGGGCTTGGTCCTGGAGGAGGTGGAGAAGCAGCTGATCATGAAAGCCCTCCGCAAGGCCAATGGGAATAAAAGCAGAGCGGCCGCGTTGCTTGGGCTGACGCGCAGGACGCTCTACTCGAGGATGGAGCGCTATAGGATCAAGCCCTAAGTG
>JAGMDA010000643.1 GCA_023128935.1 Candidatus Eiseniibacteriota bacterium
AGGTCTGCGGCAGCCGCGTCTGGAGGGAGCGACGAATGAAGCGTCAGGTGATGCTGTGTGCAGCGCTGTTCGCGCTCGGGATGTTGCCTTGGGGAGGGGGAGCAGGCCTGGTTTTGGAGGGGCAGGCCTTGGCTGCAGAGAATACGCCCCCGGCGAGGAGGGATTCCCTACTTCTCGATGTTGGAGAAGTACTGGACGATTTCCTGTCAGCAGAGCCCTACCTGTATCAAAGTGCGGGTGCGCGCGATCCATTTCGATCACTCATGGCGAGTGAGGGGGGTCCCGTAGGAGATGGTCTCCCCGGCGTGGAGGATCTGATCGTGGTCGGCATCCTATGGGGCGAGAAGGACCGTTTTGCATTGATCGAGACATGCCGGGGACGGAATATGATCCTCAGGAAGGGCGATGCGATCCGCTACGGCCGCGTTATAGACGTGTTCCCCGATGGCCTGAGGGTGCGATATAGCTACTATGGCGTGGTAAGGATTCTGACTTTGCCGATCGTATCGGGTGTGGAGGATAAAGATGAGCGCTAGAGCCGGGATGTGGTTATGGATGCTTGCCCTGCTTTGGGGCAGTGGCGCTGGTGTAACAGCTGCCCTCAATGAACCCGAAGGCGAAGAGCCTGTGATCGGCCGGTTGACGGACGCAAGGCTGGAGGTGAGCGCGGGAGGGGTTGCGTTGCATCTAACCGCTGAGCAGAAGTTGACCTGCAACATCTTTACGCTGAAGGATCCGTGCCGCGTGGTGATCGACCTGCCCGGGATCCGTGAGCCGGTGTCGGTGGCAGTGCCGGGGGGGAATGAACTGGTCCGGGACGTTCGCTATTCGCTTTGGAAGGACGATGAGCAAGAGCCAATTGTGCGCTATGTGATTGAGACGTGCACGATGCCGCAAGTACAGCTGGACAGTGGCGCAAGTGGAGCTGTCATTTGGGTAAAGGCGAACCCGGCAGCCCAAAGCGAATCCGCCCCGGTGACTCGAATCGAACTCGAGCCGGCGCTCCAGAGCGAACCCAAGCCCGCGGTCCGACACGAGCCGGAGTCTGCAGGGCAAGTGCCGGTGACGACGCACCCCAAGGCAGATCCGGAACCATCCGCGCTGACCTGGAGGTCGCTACTCGTGCCGATGCCAGAGCTGCCAGAGGAACAGTCAACGCATCGGGCGTGGGAACCGAGGGCCGATGATTGGGTTGCATCGACCGAAGCTTTCTGGACCGCCGATGTAGGATCCGGCGAGTGGAGCGCCCTTGGCGAGGATTGTCCTGCGCCCTGGGGAGGGGCCCTAGTGCTCGCGACATCAGAGCTGAACGAGGTGCCTGCCAGCCGGGATGCAACCGCTTCCTGGGCTGAGGAGCAGGTGGTCGCGAGTCCGCCCGCTCTTGAGGCCGAGAGCGTCCCTGGGAGCCCAGGCACCGTTGAACACGAGGTTGAACACGAGATTGAGAGTGTCACTGAGCCGGAAGCCCACAGCGTTCCCGAAGCCCACAGCGTTCCAGAAGCCCACAGCGTTCCCGAAATGCACACTGTTCCAGAAACGCACAGTGTTCCCGAACCCGAGGGCATGATCCGCCTTGCATCCCGGGACGAGAACACCGCTGCGCATGCAGTGAGCGCCATCCCCGAGGATGTGGTGGAGGAGCCTGAGCCGCCAGAAGAGAGGTATGATCCCTTCTCGAAGCTGATTGAGAGATGTCAGCCAGCGGCGGTCGAGCGCGCCGCGCAGGATTGGTCCACAATTATCCAGCAGCATGACATGGCGCCTCAGCTAGGTGAGACAGATCCGGATTTTCCCCGATCAGCTTCGGCGAACCATCTGTTGCCGATGTCACTGGATGTCCAAAATGCGAAGATTCACACGGTATTGCTTTCGATCGCTGAGTATTCCGGCACCAATATTGTGGCTGATAA
>JAGMDA010000644.1 GCA_023128935.1 Candidatus Eiseniibacteriota bacterium
AGCCGCGCGGAGGCTGGCCTCGAAGCTCACTCTCTTCGCCTGGTAGTTGGGCGTCTCGACATTCGCCAGATTATCACTGATGGCAAGCTGGCGAGCATAAGCGCCATCGAGGCCCTTTGCGAGCGCGGCGGTAGTGATGTCGGACAGTATGCCTCGTTGCGTCATTTCTTCTCCTGTGATGCCGTTCGGCGACGATGCCGTTGTGCGACGGCTTCCTGCGCGTATGTGCGGTCGCGGAGGCCTGCCAAAGGCCAACGGGGTCAGGCCCAGAATTGTGGTTGATGCGGTCATGAGGATTGGGCGGAAGCGGTCGCGGCAGCCCTCAATGATCGCACTTGTGCGGTCGAAGCCGCGACGCCGCAGGCCGTTGACATGATCGAGCAGTACGATTCCGTTGTTCACCACAACTCCGATCAAGATCACGATCCCAATCATCGCCATGATGTTGAGCGGTGTGCGCGTGAGCATCATTGTCCAGATCACACCGAGCCCCGCAAATGGGATGCACAGCATGATGACCAACGGATGCAGGAACGATTCGAATAGCGCCGCCATCAATAGATATACACAACAGAGGGCCAGCAGGATGTTGATCAGCATCTCGCTCTGCTCGGCCTGCGATTCGCGCAGCTCGCGGCCAAAGGACCAGCTGTAGCCCGTTGGCAGTTCCAGCGTGTCCATCACACGCTCGACCCGCCGCCGCATGTCGTTGTAATCGTCTCCCTCGTAACTGCCACGCACCGTGATGGCTGTCTTCTGCTGCTCCCGGTAGATCCGTTGGGCACCCTTGCCGATCTCAAAGCGGGCCACCTGGCCGAGCAATATCGGCCGCCCTTCGTGGTACGTAATCGGCAGGCGCGCCAGATTGTCGATGTTGCGGCGGTCGGAGGGTTCGAGCACAATGTCCATCTTGATCTCCCGGTCCTTGGCCTGGAACTCCCGCAAGGGCACACCGCGGAAGGTGAGGCCGAGGATCTGCGCCAGCGTGCCTGCACTGATCCCATAGCGCCCACCGAGGCTGCGATCCAAGATGATCCGTACTTCGTCACGTCCCTCATCGGCTGCGCTGCGAACATCCTCCAGATTGGGCACGAGCGCCAGGCGCCGCCGCGCCTCTTCAGCCATCTCTTGGAGAAGATCCGTGTCCTCACCGAAGAGAGTCATGGAGATCCTTCTTGCCCCACGGCCGGCATCATCCTCGTTGCCGAAACGGTATTCCGCCCCGGGGAGCACGGGTAATGCCTCCCTGAGGTACTGGCGCAGCTCGCGGGTCTCCTGGTCTCCGCGCGTCTCGCCTTCCGGGAAGTAGAGTCCACAGGCAGCGTGGTTGTCCCGATAGTACGTGTATAGCGATTCAACTCGCAGCGAATCGAGGCGCGGCAGTAGGAAGGATTCGATCCGGTTCACGTAGTCGTCGACCCCGTAGACATTGATGTTGTCGGTGAACTCCAGCTCGAAGTACAGGTTATTCTGCTTGACTCCATTGCCCTCCATCCCCTCGGGTTCAAACCCGCTGATTCGCATGGCCGCAATGGTGAGTATGAGAAAGAGCGGGACAAAGATCAGCCCCGTGCGCTTCGGATGCATGATAGCGGTCCAGCGCAGGAGACGCAGGTAGCGATTGCGCAGTTTGGTGAGAAAGCTGAACTCGCCATGGCTCCCCTGAAGAGGGGTGCGCGCAGCGAGCAGGGGCACAAGCGTCATGCAGATCAGAAGGGAGAAAACCAGCGTCACCGAGATTGTCACTCCAACCTCTGACAGCCAGACACAGATCTCACTGCCCTTGGACAGAATGATCGGGGCAAAGACGATTACGGAGGTCAGCGTCGAGGCAGTCACGGCCATGCCCACTTCCCGGGCACCAAGCCACGCGGCTTTGGGCGCAGCGTAACCCCGCTCCTGTCGACGGTAGATCGACTCGAGCACGACAATGGCGTTGTCCACGAGCATGCCCACCGCCAGCATTAGCCCCATCATGCTGAGCATGTTCAGGGACCGCCCGCTGAGATAGAGAAAGATGCAGCTGGAGACAACACAGAAGGGAATCGCCACCGAGACGATGAGCGTCGTCTTGAGCCGCCGCAGGAAGACCAGCAGCACTAGGACGGCGAGAGTAGATCCTATTAGGCCGGCTTGGAAGACACTGCGCAGAGAGTTCTTTATCTCCGCAGCCTGATCAAAGAAGAGCACCACATCGACGCCTTCAAGAGCGGGATCCTCGTTAATCTCGTCCAGAACCTCATGAAGCCGGCGCGAAACGTCCACGATGTTGGCACCCGAAGCCTTCTGGATGTCGAATGCGATCGCCGGCTCTCCATTGAGGCGCCGGTAGTAGTGCGGCGCCGGTTCGCTGTAGTCGATCTCCGCAATGTCTCTGAGTCTTAAGCCGGTAGGGCTCACCTGCAGATTACCGATATCCTCGAGCGAGCGGAACTGACCAAGTGTGCGCACAGTGACCTTCTGCCGGCCATTGCGCACACGACCAACTGACAGATCTACATTGTTAGCATTGAGCAGCTCAAAAAGCCGTCCAACATCAATGGAATGCTCAACAATCCGATCCAGGAATAGGTAGATCCGGATGCTCTTCGGCGCGATCCCATCGACCTGTACACGTCCCACGCCCTCAATACGGCGCATCGGGTTGATGATCCTGCGCTCCAGAAGGTCGTATGAGCCGGCGAGATCACGCCCGTGTGCACTGATCCTCCCAACCATGATCGGGATATCATTCGAGTTGAATGTGAAGATGTAGGTGTCGCGCAGGTCGGAAGGCAAGAGTGGGCGGACCTGTTCGAGTTTTTCCTTCACCTCCATGCGCAGGACATCAACGCTGCGGCCAAAGTCGAACTCCACCGCCACAAAGGCGCCGTCCTCTTCCGAGTTCGACCAGATCTCCTTCACGTCACCCAGGGTTGCCATGATCTCTTCGATCGGGCGGGCGATCTCCCTCTCAACCTGGGCGGGGACGGCATTGGGATAGGGTGCCCAGACCCCGATGAAGGGGAAATCCACCTTGGGGAGGAAATCCAGCTTGAGGCGTGTGAAGCTCACGCCCCCGAGAACGAGGAGCGCTGCCGTCACGACCATGACGGTTACGGGCCGGCGCAAGGCATGATCAGAGATCGCCATGACTGCCTCCCGATCTGCGTCCTACCACCTTCTGATCCACGCCGCAGAACTCCCCCATGCATGTCACGCTCACGGTCTCCGATCCAGCGCTGCGTACACCACAGGTATCACCACCAGGGTCAGGAGGGTCCCCAGAGTGAGTCCGCCAATGACCGCGATCGCCAACGGCGCACGTAGTTCGGCCCCTTGACCCAGGCCCAGCGCCATTGGCAGGAGCGCTAGCACTGTGGTTAGAGTGGTCATGAAAATCGGTCTCAGGCGCGCTTGGGCCCCCTCCAGGATCGCCTCGATCTTCTCCAACCCCGCACGGCGTCGTTGATTGATGAAGTCAACCAGCACGATCGCGTTGTTCACTACGATCCCTGTCAGCATCACGACCCCGATCAGCACCACCACGCTGACTGCTGTCCCGGTCAAGGCCAGTGCGAAGACCACTCCGACGGCGCCCAGCGGTACGGTAAAGAGGATGACGAGCGGGTGAAGAAACGACTCGAACTGGCTGGCCATCACGAGATAGACCATGAAAACCGCTAGGAATACGGCCAGCGCCATGCTCCGGAAGGAAGTCGAGATCTCCTGGTTCTGGCCGCCCAGTTCAGCTGTGAGAGCAGCAGGTGGCGGACTGTGCTGCAGCAGCACCTCTATATCCTTGCTAGCGCTTCCCAGGTCCCGGCCAGAGAGGTTGGCGCGAATAACGGCAGCCCGCTGTTGGCCGATGCGTGTGATCTGCGATGGCCCCGTGCCGAGAGTGACGTCCGCCACCGTGGACAGCGGGATTGGTATACCGTCGATCTGACTCACCACCATGTTCTGGATCTGGTCGACCTCGATCTCAGAGGCATTTGCCGTGCGCACCAGGATATCCAGTTGCCGGTCGCGCTCCTTGAGCCTGGTGGCAACCTCGCCACGGATCTTATTGCGCAGGGTGCGCGAAACAGACTCCAGGTCGAGATCGAGTGCGGCCAT
>JAGMDA010000645.1 GCA_023128935.1 Candidatus Eiseniibacteriota bacterium
GGGCCAGCCGTTTACGGTTATCGTGGACTATGCGCACACGGCCGATGGGCTGCAGCGGCTTCTCAAAGCCGTGCGGTCCCTGGGATCTGGGCGTGTAGTCATGGTCTTCGGGTGTGGCGGGGATCGCGATGCGAGCAAGCGTGCGCCAATGGGCCGGATTGCCGGGGAGCTGGCCGATCACGTCATCCTAACCAGCGATAATCCGCGCTCAGAAGATCCCGCCGATATCGCCGCGCAAGTGGCGCGTGGCATGGAGGGTTGCTCGGCTTCCTGGGAGGTGGTTCTCGACCGGCGAGAGGCGCTGACGCGAGCCGTTGAGGCAGCCGGGGCGGGGGATTTCCTGGTGGCAGCGGGCAGGGGCTCAGAGAGCGTCCAGGTTTTCCGGGATCGTGTTGAGCCGTTCGATGACCGTGAGGTGCTGCGCGATCTGTTGGCTCCGTATGTGCAGCGGGCTTCGCAGCCAGGGCGTACCGGTGAACGGCCGCAGAAGATGGCAGGCGAGAACGGCGCCACAGTGGGATGCTGCGCGACGGACTGCTCTGCGCGAGCGTCGGATGCAGTGAGCCCCTGGTCGCTCGGAGCCATTGTCCGGATGACCGGGGGAGAAGTGGCAGGTGTATCGCCAGAGCAGTGGGCTGTGATTTCCTCGTGCCTGGCCTCCGGGGTGGCCCTCGACAGCCGGGAGGTCTCTGGTGGGGAGGTGTTCATCGCGCTTCCTGGAAGGCGTGTCGATGGCCACGACTTTATCGCGGCTGCCTTTGCCGCGGGGGCGCAGGCAGCCTTAGCCCAGCGTGCTCGATGGGGCCGCGTCGTGGAGGCGCCGGCGGAAGCAGTGCGCGGGAAGGCAGGGCCTGCAAAGGCGCCGGCGGAAACTGCGGGCGGCGAACGCGTGACGTCCCCGGGACTCCATATCATCGTTGACGACACACTGGAGGCCATGCAGCGCTGGGCAGCGGGGCTGCGCTTACAGGTCAATCCCCGGGTGGTGGCCGTTACAGGGTCGAGCGGCAAGACGACCACCAAGGAAATGATCCTCGCCCTCCTGCGACCGCTGGGGAATGTGATCGGCACGGTGGGCAATCGGAACAACGAGATCGGCCTTCCCTGGACGCTGCTCACCCTGCGCCCGGGCGTGCAGTGGGCGGTCTTGGAGATGGGCACCAACCACCCTGGTGAGATTGAGACCCTGAGTCGTCTGGCGCGGCCGGATGTGGCCGTCATCAGCTGCGTCGGGTATGCCCACGAGGGCTTTCTGGGTGGGCGCGAAGGTGTACTCAAGGCCAAGCTGGAGATCCTCACGGGCCTCTCGCCGGGTGGTGCCTTGGTGATTCCGGATGACGATCCTCAATTGGAGCAAGCGGTCGCGGAGCGTTGGAACGGTCGCCTTGTGCGCTTTGGGCGCACAGAGGCATCCGACATCCGGGCCACCGAGATCTCCTATGGCCTGGATGGCACCCGGCTCGCCATTGCAGGTTTCCCCGCGCCCTTGCACTTGCAGCTTTTGGGAGAGGGGGGGGCGCGCGCGGCACTGGCTGCCCTCGCGGTGTTACGGGCGCTGGGCGTCGAGAGCGTGGATGCGCGTGTCATGGAGCAGGTTGCTGCCCTGCCCGGGAGGCTTCAGCCGATGCGTGCAGGTAGGGTGACCTGGCTTCTGGATATGTACAACGCGTCGCCTGAGTCCACGCTGTATAACCTGCGGTTTTTGGAGGGGATTGAAGCCGGCGGGCGCAAGATCTTTGTCTTTGGAGGGATGCAAGAGCTGGGCGAGTCATCAGATGCACGACACAGAGAGATTGGGCGGGCCGCGGGCTTCTGTGATACCGGTTTTTTTGTGGGGCCCGAGGCCCGCACCTGCATTCCGGAAGCCCAAGGGGCAGGCTTGGAAGAAACTTTCTGGTGCGCAAGCGTGGAAGACGCCATCGATCTTCTTCGCCGGCACCTTGATGACGGTGATGTCGTTCTACTGAAAGGTGCCCGGTCGTCTGGCCTGGAGAGGATCGCGCTGGAGTTGGGTGTGATCGATGAGTCCTGCGGAGAGGGAGGGCATTGAGAGGTGCTGTATCACCTGCTCTACCCACTGAGCGAGTATCTCGGGGGCCTTAACGTTTTTCGCTATATCACGTTTCGTTCCGCCTCAGCGGCTGTGACCGCGTTACTACTGAGTTTCCTGCTGGGGCCCTGGCTCATTCGCAGGCTGCGGCGGTGGAAGATCGGACAGCAGGTTCGCGGCGATGGCCCACAGAGCCACTTCGTCAAGCAGGGTACACCCACCATGGGGGGTGTGTTGGTGCTGGTCGCGATTGTTCTCCCAACATTTCTTTGGGCAGACCTGACAAACATCCAGATTCAGCTCGTCCTGGCCGTGACGGTCATCCTCGGACTACTGGGTTTCCTGGATGACTACCTCCACGTTATCCGCTGCCAGCCCAAGGGACTCTTGGGGCGCTACAAGCTGATTGCACAGCTGGCAACGGGGATGCTTGTGGGGTGGGTAATCCTCAATGTGCTGCCCTATGGTGAGGTGAGCGGCCGGACGACCGTGCCCTTCCTGAAGGACGCGCTGATCAATATGGGTTGGCTGTACATCCCCTTCGCGGCGCTCGTCATCACGGGCTCGAGCAACGCGGTGAATCTCGCCGATGGCCTCGACGGTTTAGCCATCGGAATGGTTGTTCCGCCAGCAGCTGCGTTTGCCGTGCTTGCATATGTCTCCGGGCATGCGGAGTTCAGCGACTACCTGAACATGCCGTTTCTCCAGGGCTCTGGGGAACTGACCGTCTTTCTCTCAGCGCTCGTGGGCGCCGCACTGGGTTTCCTCTGGTTCAATGCCCACCCCGCAGAGGTGTTCATGGGGGATACCGGAAGCCTCGCGCTGGGGGGCGCCATCGGTGCCGTGGCGGTGCTGATCAAGCGCGAGCTGTTGCTCGTGATTGTGGGTGGGCTGTTCGTGGCGGAAGTGCTGTCGGTCATCATCCAGGTGCTGGGCTACAGGATCTGGGGCCGGCGCGTGTTCCGGATGGCGCCCCTGCATCATCATTTCGAGTTAGGAAATTGGCCGGAGTCGAAGATCGTCATCCGCTTCTGGATCATCTCGATCCTGCTGGCGCTTTTGACCCTGGCGACGGTCAAGCTGCAATAAGGGCCCCAAGGGAAAGGTGCCATCGTGGGATTGACATCGTGGACAGCAGCTAAGGGGGCCGGGGGCAAGGCCTGCGTGCTCGGCCTTGGGCGTTCCGGGATGGCCGCCTCCCGGCTACTGCTGCACCGCGGGATGAGGGTCTGCGGGCTTGAGCGCAGTGTCAGCGAGGAAATCCGCCGCGCCTGGGAGCCTTTGGCTGAGCGGGGTGGCGAACTGGTCGCAGGCCCCCACCCGATGCGGGTTCTCGATGACTGTGCGGTGCTGGTGCGGAGTCCCGGCGTGCCAGCCGATGTACCGATTCTGGTGGAGGCAAGGCGCCGCGGGATCCCCGTGCGCTCGGAACTG